>JACDHU010000116.1 GCA_013820865.1 Chloroflexota bacterium | reverse complement strand
GGACACCGGCATCGGCCGCCCTGCGGCTGTTCATCAGCGACGTCAGCCCAAACGTCGGCCGCGTCCTGCTGGTGGGCAACTCCTGGACCGAGAGCGGCATCACCTGGAACACGGCACCCAGCGTGACCGGCGCGCCCGAGCTCGCCACCTTCGTGCCATCAAGCACCGGCTGGATCGACATCCCGCTGGATGCCTCGAAGCTGCCGTCCGGTGGAACCTACAGCGTGGCCGTGCTGAACGGCGGCACCAATAGCACGAAGTTCGACAGCCGGGAGGGATTGAACGCTTCTCAGCTGGTGGTGCAGAGCCCCTGACGTCGGGGGTCAGGAGCTAGCGAGGGCGGCCAGGGCGAAGAGGCGCGCCTCCGTACGGCTGATGAGCCAGCCGTCGATCGTGACGACGTCCCCGGCACGGAAGTCCCGAGCGATCTGCTGGCGCACCCGCCCCAGGCATGCGTCGCCGTGGCGGCGGGTCGCTCCGCACAGGATCGCGCCGATCACGCCAACCGAAGCCTCGGACGGCGTCTGGCCGAGATAGAGCCTCCCGAGCCGCCTCGCGCTGGCGATTGACCTGATGTGCGCGAGGAGGTGGCGCGTTCCGTCTCCGCGTCCTCCGGTGAGCAGCAAGCCGATCGAGGGAACGCTGAGCACGCCACCGAGCACGGCGACGCGACCAAGGAAGACGCGCCGCGATACCCGCCGCGGGCCGGTCACGTCGTGTCCCCGCGAAGGTGGCTCGCCAGCCGGAGCGCAAGAGCCACGAGGGTCATCGTTGGTGTGCCCGAGCCTCCGGTTGCGAACACCGAGCTGCCGCTCACGTAGAGGTTGCGCATGCCATGGACCCGGCCGTCGCCGTCCACGACGCCTCGGCGCGGATCATCGTGCATGCGCGTGGTGCCCATGTGATGCCACCCTCCGGCCAAGTCGGCCGGCCACGTGCCCACATCTCCATCGAGGGTCAGCCTCACCCGGCCGATCCCCGCCTCGCCAACGGCCCGGCCGACCAGCTCGATCGTCCGCTCGACGCTCCGTCGGTCGAGCTCGGTGAGCTGCCAATCGAGCTCGACGCGAGGCATCCCGAGCGCGTCGGTGTCTGCGCCGAGTCGCACGCGGGACGCGGGATTGGGGACCGGATCGATGCGCGCCGTCAACGCGATCGCCTCCGTCGGGATGGTGCCGATGGTCTCGCCGTATGCCAGCGTGGCGATGTCGCCGAGGACCTCCGGCATCAGCGCCTCCCGCTCGGCGGCGGTAAGGCCCATGAACTGCGCGACCGCGTCCGGTCGAGGGAGCGGAAGCGGCCCCCCGAGCGCGAGCACGCGTCGCCAGCTGGTCACGTCATCCGCGACGCGCGCGAGGTCGACCGCCCAATCGGGCTCCCGTTCCGTTCGGCCGAGGAGCGCTCGGAGCGCCACCACGTCCGGCGAGTCCTGCGCTCGAACGAAGAAGTCGGGGTACATCGGCTCAAGGCGGAGCTGCACGTCCACGATCTGCTCCTGCGCCCGCACTTCCGGCCGGAGGCTCAAGTACCCCGTGATGCGTGACCCGCCTGCGTCGTGGCCGTTGTAGAAGCGTAAGTCGATGTCGGGCCGGAACGGCACCAGCAGGCCCGCGATGAACCTCGGGTGCTCGAGGAAATACCGGCCGACGAGCCCGTGCTCGTTCCCGACTCCCTCCGGGTGGCGACCGCGCGACACCAGGAGTAGGCGAGCGTTCTCGATCCCGCCGGCAGCCAGCACGTAGCTTCGCGCCGAGACGGTGAACTCGGTACCTTCCAGGGTCGCGACGCGAAGCGCCCCGACCTGGTCGCGCGGATCGGCCACCATGATCTCGATCACGTTGGCGTTCAGGAGGATCCGTGCCTCGGCGTCATGAAGATCGTCCGCGAACCGGTCGGCGAACCGCCGATTTACGCTGCGGACGTTCTGGGCCACCCGGGTAACCACCCCCGAGCCGAGGCTCAGTGCCGGATACGGGCTCTCCGCCACCCAGTGCCGTGGTGACCATTCGTTCGACTTCAGCCCGCAGAGCTCGGCGGCCTCGGCAGAGAAAGGCTCGAGGTCCGCGATGCCAATGGGCCACCCGCTGTTCGGGATCCATGCGTGCTCTTGCAGGTCGAAGGGCTCGAGTGGTCGGCAGGTTCCACTCCAGTGATTCGTCGTCCCGCCGAAGTAGCGCAGCCGAGCGGCGTCCAGCGGGAAGTACGGCAGACCGACGTTGCTGCCGGCGTAGAGACGCTGGGTCTCCGACGTCAACTGACGGTCGCCACTCTCCACGATCGTGACGCCGATGCCGTGCCGGGCGAGGTCGCGGGCGAGGGAGATCCCTGCCGCGCCGGAGCCGATGACGGCCACCTCGGTGTCGATCGTCTCGCCGGCCGAGATCGAGCGTGCGTCGATGAACAACCGCGGATCCTCTATTCTTCGTGGCGTTGCCTGGTCCCGTGAGCGGGCCACGCGCGGACGGAGAATCGAACGTGACCGAAGCCGATGTTAACCGCCCCGGTCGTACCCCGGTGGCTCCTCCCGAGCGACTTCGGCCCGCGCCGATGGGACGACGGGTGCTGGGACACCTGATCGATGTCATCGTCGTGTCCGCCGCTGCGATCGTTGTCCTGGGCGGCGTGGCAGTGGTGATCGGACCGGCGACGGAGCTGGCTGGCTCGTCTCGTGCGCCCCTCGTGACGGTGAGCTGGCCTCGGGCGCTGCTCGACTCGAGCCTCGTCACCGCGGTGAGTGCGGCGTATTTCGTCGGCTCGTGGACGAGGCGCGGTGCGACGGTCGGGCTGGGTGCGTTGCATCTGGGCGTACGGGACTGCCGCTCGGCGGCGAGGCTGACCTCCGGTCGGGCCATCGGAAGATGGGTCCTCGTCGGCGGACCGATCGGCTTCCTTCTGACGCTGCTCCTGGAGCAGCCGGTCGCCTTTCTCGTACTCATCCTGGTCGCGGGGGCATGGACGACGATCCTGTTCGTCAGCGCCATGACGCACCCACTCCATCGCGGCCTCCACGACCGAGCCAGTCGGAGCATCGTCGTCCGCGTCTCGAGCAGCGTCGAGAGGTGACTACCGCGGCGGCGACGGCGCGACCGCGGCCGCGCCGGCCGGTTGCCGTCCGGTGATCGGCCTGTTGCCAACCAGAGGAAGATCAGCACGGCAGCGGCATAGCACAGCTATGCCCACTCGATCAGTTTCGTGATCGTGTACTGCGATGGTGTCCCCGCGACAAGGCGATAGATGCGGAAGGACGCCGTGACCAGGAACCCCGAGTTCGGCCATCGGTTGACTCGGGTGCGGATATGCTTGGACTGAAGGGGGCGGGCGATGAAGGCGAATTCCATTAGTGCGCTGTCAACGAGAGGTAGCGGAAGGCGAGCGGCTCGTAACCCTTGGCGGGCAGCTCGCCAACTCGGATGATGTTGCCCGCGCTCTTGGCCATCTTGGCGTCGGCCAGGGTGAGGAATTCGCCGTGCATCCAGACGCTGACGACCGGATGGCCCAGGACGCCTCCGACTGCGCGATCTCGTCCTCATGGTGCGGAAATTTGAGGTCGATCCCACCGGTGTGGATGTCGAACCGCTCGCCCAGGTGCTTGATCGACATGGCCGAGCACTCGATGTGCCAGCCCGGAAAGCCATCGCCCCAGGGTGATGGCCACTTCATGAGCCGATGCTCCCGCGCGCGCTTCCAGAGCGCGAAGTCGGCCGGATCGCGCTTGTCGCTCTCCACCTCCACCCGGTGGCCGGCGCGCATCTCGTCCACCTTCTGACCGGAGAGCTGGCCGTACGATGGGAATGAGCTGACGTCGAAGTAGATGGTGCCGTCGACGTCATACGCCAGGCCGTTGCCGATCAGTTGTTCCGTGAGAGCGATCATCTCGGGGATGTGGTCGGTCGCCTTGGGCATGACGTCGGCGGGCAGGATATTGAGGAGCGCCTCGTCCTCCAGCCAGGCATCGGTATAGAAGTCGGCGATCTGGCTTGGCGTCTTGCCTTCGGTCTCGGCGGCCAGCTGGATCCTGTCATCACCCTCCAGCGAGTCGTGGTCATCACCGCGCATGTGGCCGACATCGGTGATGTTCTTGACGTAGCGCACCTCGTACCCGGTGTACTCGAGCGTCCGATGCAGCAGGTCGCCGAACAGGTACGTCCGCAGGTTGCCGATGTGCGCGTAATTGTAGACGGTGCTGCCGCAGGTGTAGACGCTGACTCTGCCCGGTTGGAGCGGCTGAAGCGGCTCGGTGCGTCGAGTCAGCGAGTTGTACAGGCGCACCTGCGGAAGGGAGTCATCCATGGGCCACGCATTGTACCGATGAGCGGCAGAATGGACCGATGCCGCCGCTCAACGTCTCAGACGACTCCGATGCCTTCCCGCTGACCCTGGGCGAGGACCCGCGCTTCTGCCCCGCCTGCGGGCTCCCGCTCGAGTCCAAGCTGCTGGAGGAAGACCACCGACCGCGCCTGGTCTGTCCCAACGACCACATCACCTGGCGCAATCCGCGGATGGTCGTCGGCACCCTGCCGGTGAAGGGCGGAAGCGTCTACCTAGCGCGTCGAGCCATCGAACCGGGCCTGGGCCGATGGACATACCCCGGCGGCTTTCTGGAGGTGGGGGAATCAGCGCAGGAGGGTGCCAGGCGCGAGACAGAAGAGGAGACCGATCTGCGTGTCGAGGTCGGGCGCCTGATCGGTGTCTATTCACGACCGCACGTGGGGATCGTGACCATCGTGTTCGAAGCGGACGTGGTCGGCGGCCGTCCTGAGCCGGCTGCCGAGACGAGCGAGGTCCGCGCCTTCACGCCCGATGAAATCCCGTGGGACGAGCTCGCCTTCAGCACCGTCGAATCGGCTCTGCGAGACTGGGTTGCCTCACTCCCGGACAGCGGCTCGCGTTTCGCCCCGGAGCTTTACGTGACCGGGGATCCGACGTAACGCGTCACATCGCCGCGCACCGGGATCGACCAGCCGAGCACCCAGCCGTAGGCCAGTGTGCCGAGCAGCATGCCGGCCGACGTTCCGACCGTCATCGGGTCCATGGCGGCCGCCAGCGCGAGGCGGGTGCTGAGCAGGCTCCAGGCCAGGACGGCCACGCAGATCGCGGCAATTCCGAGCGTGATGCGCACGGTGAAGAAGCGACCGAAGAAATACGCGAAGCCGATGCCGATGCCGGCTCCGACCACCTGCGCCAGCCCGAGCGCCAGCACGAACGATTCGGAGACCGATGCGCCCCAGCCGTGAGGACCGATGCTGCCGAGGATCCGCAGCGGCTCCAGCGGTGAGCCGGTCGGCGCGGCCGCAAGCATGGCGATCGCCACCCAGACGTAGGCACCGGCCAGCCCCGCGACGAAACCGCGGTACGCGAGGTGGAGTCCGTTCACTTCGGTCACGAGGTCGATCCTACGTGGCGCCATGCGCGATGCCTCCCGGATCGAAGGTCCGGTCATGGCCAGTACGCGCGGCGACGGTCAGCCGGCGTAGCGGGTGATCACCGAGACGGCGTTCTGGCCGCCGAAGCCGAACCCGTTGACCATGACCATTGAGACGGGCTGCGTTCGCGCGGCGTTGGGCACGTAGTCGAGGTCGCAGTCGGGATCCGGCGTTTCCTGGTTGATCGTGGGCGGGATGATCCCGTCGCGGATGGCCAGTACCGCGGCGAGCGCGGAGATCGCCCCAGCCGCGCCGAGCGTGTGACCGACCATGCTCTTGTTGCTGCTCACCGCCAGCCGATCAGCGTGCGGCCCGAATGCAGTGCGGATGGCCTTCGTCTCGGTGGCGTCGTTGAGCGGTGTTGATGTGCCGTGCGCCATGACTACCTCCACCGCCTCCATTTCGAGCTGCGCGTCTCGAATGGCGCGCCGCATGGCGAGCGTGGCGCCGTAGCCGGATGGATCGGGCGCGGAGATGTGAAAAGCGTCACCGGTGAGTGCGCCGCCGGCGATTTCGGCCAAGATCGGCGCGCCGCGGGCCTCCGCATACTCGGCGGCCTCGACCACCATGATCGCGGCAGCCTCGCCGAAGACGAACCCGTCTCGCTCGGCGTCGAAGGGCCGTGAGGCGCGCGCCGGATCATCGTTGCGCTTCGACAGCGCACCCATGTTGGCAAGTGCGGCGATCGAGACCGGCATGATGGCGCTCTCCGTGCCACCGGCGAT
>JACDHU010000115.1 GCA_013820865.1 Chloroflexota bacterium | reverse complement strand
GCGGCAACGGGTGGCAGCGTCGCCCTCCGCATTCAAGGCGCCACGACCGCGATCGATGCCGTCGGCTGGGGTACGGCGGTCAGCACCTGGCTGGAGGCAACGCCCGCCCCCGTGGCACCCGCGGGGTCGAGCATTGAGCGATTGCCGGGCGGCGCAGCCGGATCGACCCAGGATACCGACAACAACCTGGCGGACTTCGTCGTTCGGTCGATGCCCGACCCCCAGAACAGCACATCGCCAGCAACGCCGGATCCTGACCAGCCGACTCCGACTCCGACTCCGACTCCGACGCCGGCTGGGACGTCGAGTTCGGGCCCGTCGCCGACGACGTCGTTGACTCCTTCCCCTGCGCCATCGGCGAGCCCGGGCTTCGAGGTGGTGTCGGTGGCAACGGCCCGTGCACTGCCGAACGGCACCCGGGTCACGATCGAAGGCACCGCGCTGACCGGGTCATCGTTCAACGACGGAGGCGGGTACGTCGCCGACAGCACTGGGGGCGTGGCCGTCCTGGTTACGGATGGATCCTTCGAGCGAGGCGCCCTGCTTCGCGTGACGGGCACCCTTGACGATCGCTTCTCGCAACGCACCATCCGCGTGACGGGAGCTGACGTTTCCGTGATCGGTGAGGGAAGCGATCCGTCGCCGACGGCGCGCGCAACCGGCGCGATCGACGAGAGCGTCGAAGGCGGGCTGGCCAGGATCAGTGGCGTCATCACCGGGTCTCCGACGAAGTTGGCCGCCGGCCTGGCCTTCGATGTTGATGATGGCAGCGGGTCGACCCGCGTTATCTTGGTCAGTCTGAGCGAGGTCGACACCAGCAGCTGGCTGCGCGAAGCGCGCGTTGACCTGGTCGGAGTGGTCGGCCAGCGAGACTCGAGTGGTTCGGGCAGCGTCGGATATCGGGTTCAGCCGCGCGACGCCAGTGACGTGATCTCGGTCGGTCCGCCGAATTCTTCACCCAGCGCATCGGGCAGCGTGCAGCCGACCGCCAGCCCGGATGCCAGCGAGAATCCGGTTGGCATCACTTCCATCGCCGATGCCAGGATGGCCCCGAAGAATGCTCGCGTGCGGGTGCGCGGCGTGGTCACGCTGCCTCCCGGGATCGTCGATCCAGTGAGTGCCGTGATCCAGGACGGCACGGGAGCCATCATGCTGCGCGTCGGTGACGCGGTCGGTTCGCTTCCGCGCGGCTCGCTGATCGAGGTGGACGGCGTTCGTTCCACGAAGTCCGGCATGGAGACGTTGCGGGTCACGACGCCCGCACGCGCGCTCGGAACGGCTGTGGAGCCAGACGTCCGCACGGTGCGAACCGGCGCAGTTGCCGAAGGCGATGAGGCACGGCTCGTCAGCGTGCGCGGCGCGCTCGTAACGTCGGCGCGGCGCGCATCAAGCGGCACCGTCTCGTTCGAGATTGACGACGGGTCGGGGCCGCTGCGCGTATCGTTCGGCGCGTCCCTTGCCGTCGAGCATGAACTTCTCACGGCCGGGGCATGGATCGAAGTGCGTGGCGTGCTGGGCCAGGAGACGACCGGAGCGCTTCCGACGCGCGGCTACCGCGTCTGGCCTCGCGATGCGTCCGACATGCGCATGCTCGCCGAGGCGACCGATCCGGCCCCGGCATCCGCGGCACCGGACCAGGGCTCGACCGCCAGTGGCAGCGGTGAGGGATCGGGCAGCGGACCAACGGAGGCGCTCGGTGCCGTGGGCAGGGATGATCTGACGGGCCTTCGCATCGGCGCGACGCTCGTTGTCGCGGCCTGGCCCGAGCTCGGGATCGCTGGTGTGCTGTGGGACGGCGAGAGGCTCGTGGCTATCGCCGATGAGACCGCAGGTCGGCTCTCGGCCGTCATCGGAGCACGCCGTCCACCGCTGGCGCTGGAGCTCGGCGGATTGCGGGCTGTGGGATCGCTGCCGGGAACGTCCATCCCCGTTGTCGCTCTCGGAGACGGACCTGATGACCTCACGATCCACGGCCTTCCTCCCGCGCCTCCGGCGACCTCGCTGTCCGCGGCCAGCACTTCAGCGAAGTGGGTCAGCATCGTCGGCCGCCTGAGCGGCGACGGATCGTCCGAACGGGAGATCATTTTTTCCGGACGCCACGTGACGATCGAGCGGCAGTGTGACGATGAACACGCCTGGCCCGATGGATCGGTCGCCATCACCGGCGTGGCGCTCGGCGAGCCGGTTCGCCTCATTGTCCCGTGCGGAGGCGTGGTGGCGGCTCCGATTCTTGCTCGAGCAATGTCCGCGCCGGTCATGGCCGGTACGCCCGCAACGAGGGATCCACGGTTCGGACGCTTGACCCATTCGTCTGACCCCGGCCGACTTCTCGCGGCGGGCCTTCTCGGGCTGGGATCGTTGGTCATCGCAGTCGGGGCGGTTCTCTATCGGCGTTTCCACGGTGGGGGCATCGATCCGGAGCCGGCAGCTGGGACCCCCGTCTCGCACGAGCCGTCGGACGGTGATGCGTCCAGGCCACCGACCCTGTCGCTTGTGCGTGTGCCGCACGAGCGCGGTTCGCCGTGAGCGTGCGGCGTATACTCCCGCACGCTCGAGTGATCGAGCACGAGAACCGTAGGAGGCGCCGCTGAGAGTGACCGCGTTGACGCAGGCTGATGCACCCCGCACCGGGGACCGCCAGTATCACATCGCCCTCGAGCGCGGCGAACTGGCCGAGTACATCCTGCTCGTTGGAGATCCCGGCCGGGTCGCGAAGGTCGCGTCTCGTTGGGATGCGGTCGAGATGGAACGGAGCAATCGGGAGATCACGACGGCGACCGGCTCCTATCGGGGCATGCGGATCAGCTGCATGTCGACCGGAATGGGCACGGACAACGTGGAGATCGTGATGGCCGAGGTCATGGAGATCACCGATGCCGCCACCCTGGTTCGCGTCGGCTCGTCGGGCGCACTGCTGCCGGAGATCGCCCTCGGCGACCTGATCGTGTCCACCGGAGCCGTCCGGCTGGAGAATACGACCGACTTCTACGTCCACCCTGGATTCCCGGCCATCGCGCATCGCGATGTGGTCTGGGCACTCGAATCGGCATGTCGCGACCAGGGCGTCAAACACCACGTGGGCATCACCGCGACGGCGAGCGGCTTTTACGCTCCGCAGGGACGGCAGATGCGCACGCTCCCGGTTCGCTATCCTGAACTCGCAGACGAGCTTCGTCGCCAACGGGTTGCGAACCTCGAAATGGAGTCGTCGGCACTCTTCGTGCTGGCTCATCTTGCGGGACTGCGGTCCGGCACCATCTGCGCGGCATTCGCGCAGAGGACGGATGGCACGTTCCTCGAAGGCGCGGCAAAGGAGGCCGCGGAAGCACGCTGCATTGATGCCGGACTGGCCGGCATCCACCTGCTCTGGCAGGTCGACACCGATGGCGGGGACACGCTTGCCCGCCGCGGAGCATTGATCGATCGGTCGGCGGGTAGTTCACAACCATTGTCCGGCGCGATGCCGGCCACTAGGGAGGCATGACCACCAATGGCGACTGAGGCCTATTGCGTCAAGTGCAAGGCGAAGCGCGAAATGAATGACGCCACCAAGATCACCATGAAGAATGGCAAGCCGGCCACCCAGGGCGTGTGCCCGGTGTGCGGCACCAAGATGTTCAAGATCGGCGGCTGACGCCCCACGTTCACGCTAGAGGCGCGCCGACGATCGGCGCGCCTCTTTCTGTGTGCAGGGCGGAAGCCGGGGATGCTGCTGTTCGGCAGTGGCTAGAATTCATCGTCGTGCAGCATCCAGCCGAACGGCCCGTCCTCGCGGTCGACCTCGGCGGGACACAGATTCGCGCGGCGCTCGTCACGCCTGACCTTGTCGTTCACTGCCGGCGCGCGACCGAATCACGCGACGAGGCGGGGGTCGATGTCGTGATCAGCCGGATCGTCGACATCACCGCCGCAGTGCGGGACGATGCGGTCCGCCGGGGTCTGCCAGCTCCCATTGCGATAGGGATCGCCGCTCCAGGTCCGCTCGATCCGTGGCGCGGCATCGTCCTCGATCCTCCCAACCTGCTCGACTGGCGCAACGTCCCGCTGGCCGACGAAGTGGCGGCCGCCCTCGAGATGCCGACGATTCTCGAGCGCGACACGAACGTCGCCGTCACCGCGGAATGGCGATACGGCGCCGCTCGAGGCACGCGTAACGCGGTGTACATCACGGTCTCGACCGGCATCGGTGGTGGCGTGATCAATGAGGGACGCCTGCTCGTCGGCGATCACGGCGGTGCCGGAGAGGTCGGGCACGTCGGCGTGGAGATTGATGGTCCGATCTGCGGCTGTGGCGGCATCGGCCACGTGGAGGCGATTGCCTCTGGCACCGCTCTTGCGCGGGATGGCCGTGCACTCCTGAAGTCCAAGGGGTCGGAAGGGCTGGCCAGGTTGGCGACCACCGGCATCGAGGTCGACGCAGAGCTGGTGGCCCGCGCGGCCTCACTGGGTGACAATGCCTGCGCGGCGCTGCTGGAACGCGCCTGGGTGGCGATCGGTGCCATGTGCGCATCCCTGGTCAACCTGCTGGACCCGGAGGTTATCGTGATCGGAGGAGGAATCGCCGAGCATTCGCCGAGACTCTTCGAGGTTGTGCGCGACGAACTGCGCCGCCGGGCCCTGCCGACCCTGCGCGACCGGGTGCGCATCGAGCCTGCCAGCCTGGGCGGTGATGTCTCGTTGATCGGCTCGTTGCCGATCGTGAATGAACGTATCGGCGATCCGGCGTACCGGCGCGAGCCGCAGGCGTCACGCATGGCGATCACGCAACAAGGAGCACCACACTCGTGAGCATTCGCATCGGAATCAATGGGTTCGGCCGTATCGGTCGTCAGTCTCTCAAGGCCATGCTCGAGCGGCATGCCGATGCCCTCGAGGTTGTGGCCATCAACGACCTTGCGCCCACGGCCACCAACGCGCACCTGTTCAAGTACGACTCGACCTACGGCCGGTACGACGGCGAGGTGTCGTCAGGCGAAAGCACCATCACGATTGACGGCCACGAGATCCGAGCCTTCAGCGAACGGGACCCAGCCGCCCTTCCGTGGGGAGATCTCGGTGTCGACATCGTGGTCGAGTCGACCGGCATCTTCACCGATGCCACCAAGGCGCAGGCGCACCGGGACGCTGGGGCGAAGAAGGTCATCATCAGCGCTCCGGCCACGAACGAGGACATCACCCTCGTCCTCGGCGTGAACCAAGACCGGTACGACTCCGCGCAGCACCACATCGTCAGCAACGCGAGCTGCACCACCAACGGGCTGGCGCTGCCGGCCAAGGTCATCTTCGACGCCTTCGGGATCGAACGCGGCCTGATGACCACCATTCACAGCTACACCAATGACCAGAACGTGCTCGACGTGTTCCACCCCGACCTGCGTCGTGCGCGGAGCGCGGGTCAGAACATCATCCCGACCTCGACCGGAGCGGCCCGCGCTCTGGCGCTCGTCATTCCCGAGCTCAAAGGCAAGTTCGACGGATTCTCGCTTCGGGTGCCGACACCGACGGTGAGCGTGATCGATTTCGTTGCCATCACCGAGCGACCGGTCAGCGCCGAATCGGCGAATGAGGCACTTCGCGCAGCCGCCGACGGACCGATGCAGGGGTTGCTCGGCTACACCGAGGAGCCGCTGGTGAGCATGGACTTCAAGGGTGACCCACGATCGAGCATCGTGGATGCTGCCTCGACCATGGCGACCGGCGACAAGATGCTGAAGATCATCGCCTGGTATGACAACGAGTGGGGCTACTCGTGCCGCGTTGCCGACCTCGCCGCCTTCATGGCCGAGCGGCTCTAGGCCAGCCGATGGATGCCGCGACGCTCCGCGATCTGGACGTTGACCTCAGCGATCGACGGGTCTTCCTGCGCGCGGATCTCAACGTTCCGCTGGATGACGGGCGCATCACCGACGACACCCGCATTCGCGCCAGCCTGCCGACGATCGCGTACCTGCTCGAGCGGGGTGCGGTGGTGGTTCTCGCGAGCCACCTTGGTCGCCCCAAGGGCAAAGTCAATGACGCGTTGCGCCTGAAGCCGGTGGCGGATCGGCTCAGTCAACTGTTGGGACGGCCGGTGCGCATGACGGGCGACGCGCTCGGTCCCGGCGTGCAGCTCGCGGTCGATAAGCTGCGTGCGGGCGACATGATCCTGTTGGAGAACCTGCGTTTCCACGCGGCGGAGGAG
>JACDHU010000114.1 GCA_013820865.1 Chloroflexota bacterium | reverse complement strand
ACCGCTCCTACCGTGCTCTGCTGCGCGTCCCGACGCTCGCCCGCGTCCTGCTGTCGATGCAGATCGCTCGGGTGGCGCAATCGATGGTCGGCGTCGCACTCGTCCTGTTCACCCTGGACCGATTCGACTCGCCGGCCTTCGCCGGGCTGGTGACCTTTGCCAGCATATTCCCGGGCTTGCTCATCAGCCCGGTCGCCGGAGCGTTGCTGGATCGTCACGGCCGGATTCGGCTCGTTTTGCTCGATTACGTGGTGGCGCTGGCGGCCATGATCGTCATCGGCACGCTGGCGTTGCTCGACCTGCTTCCCGGTCCGGTCCTGCTGCTGGTCGCGGTCGTCTCGTCGCTGACATCGATCCTGAGCCACGTCGGCTTACGCAGCCTCTTCCCGATTCTCGTTCCCGAGCCGCTGTGGGAGCGCGTCAACGCGGTCGACTCGAACGGGTACGTGGTGGCGACGATCTTGGGCCCGCCAATCGCCGCGCTGCTGGTCGCGCTGCTGGGTGGTGCCACGGCACTGCTGGTCATCGGCCTTGCCTTTGGCGTCGCAGCATTCGTCCTCGTCGGAGTGCCCGACCCACCGGCGCCGACGGCATCGAGCGGGCGCGTCTTCCTCGACGCCTGGAACGGGCTCGTCTATACATGGCGCAACCGGACGCTGCGCGGGCTGGGCTTCGCCATCACCACGGCCAACCTGGCGCACGGCATGACGACGATCGTGCTGCCGCTCATCATCCTCGAGCGCTTCGGATTGAGCGAGATCGTGGTCGGCCTGGTCTTCGCGGTCTCCGGCATCTCCGGCGTGGTGTCTGCCTTCGTGTTCGGACGCATGGACACCCGCGGGCGCGAGTGGTACCTGCTGGTCTGGCCGATGGTGGCGCTGGTGCCAACGGTGGGCATCCTCCTCGTTGCGGCCGGCCAGGCGCCGCTGCCGCTGGGCCTCGGGCTGCTGTTCCTCGAGATGTTCCTGGTCGGGCTCTTGATCGGACCGATGGACATCGCGCTGTTCACCGTGCGCCAGCGACGGACCGATCCGGCGTGGATGGGACGCGCCTTCGCGGTCTCGATGGCCTTCAACTACGTCGGCATGCCGATCGGCGCAGCGCTGGCTGGCCTCCTTGCCGATGGCTCCATCGAGGCAGCGATCATCGTGCTCGGAATCGGCGGATCCATGCTCGCCGCCGTGGCCGCGGCCTTCCTCGTCCCCCGCACCGATCCGGGCGTTCGGCGATGGTCAGATTGACATCGGCGTATGCCGCGCGATGGTGAGGTACACCATCACGCAGTGCAACGACTCCAGCTACGGTGGCGGCCAGGAGGACTTCAACTGCATCGCCACGGGCTCGGTCACGGCCTCCCTGGACGTCACCGTCAACCAGTGCAATAACTCGAACTACGGCGGCGGATCCTGGCTGAACTGCTCTGCCAACCTCACGACCAGCTTCGTCGCAGGCGGATCATCCGCAACGCCGACGCCGAGCGAGTCCCCGAGCGCGACACCGGAGACGAGCAGCACCGGGCCGACCGCCCCGCCGGGCGACTCGTCCACTGGCACACCCGCTCCGAGCCTTCCGGACACGAGCGTCGCGGAGCTGGTACAGGCACCGGGCATGGGTAGCGGCCCGATGGTCCTTGTCAGCCTGGTGTTCCTCGCGGCGATCTCGCTGATGACGGCCGCGACCTGGAACAACCGCGTTACCCGATAACGATGCTCCCAGCTCCGGCACGGGCGGACCGTGCGTTACTGAACGCAAAAGGCCAGGGGCGGGACCGGGTCGTCACCGCGGCCTGAGCGATTGGTCAGTCGCCCGAGCGAGCCCGACCCCCGGAACTGACTTCCGCTCGACGCTCGCCGGGAAGACCATTCCAGCCGCCGCCACGACGGTTTGCACCCGGTGGCCGACTGCCCGAATGCCGGTTGTGGCGATCCGCCGGCGGGCCACTGCGACGTGGGGCCGCAACGGTCCCACCGGGGAGCGGCTCGCGCGGAATCGGCGCGCCGAGCAGGCGCTCGATATCGACCAGTTGCGGCATCTCTTCGGGGCTGACGAGATTGATGGCCACCCCATCGATGCCGGCACGGCCCGTTCGCCCGATCCGATGAAGGTAGTCCGCCGGGACGCTCGGCATGTCGTAGTTGACCACGTGCGGCAGCGCCGTGATGTCGATGCCACGGGCAGCGACCTCGGTGGCGACCAGGACGTCAACCTTGCCGGCCTTAAAGTCCTCGAGCGCGACCTCGCGCTGGAGCTGGGCCTTGTTGCTGTGGATGGCGGCCGTCCGGATGGACGCGCGGGTCAGGTGCGAGGCAAGCTTATCGGCTCCATGCTTGGTGCGGACGAAGACGAGCGCCTGGCGCACTTCGCCACTGCGAATCAGGCGCACCAGCGCCGCGGGCTTCGCGTCCCGATCCGCGAGGTAGACCACCTGGCGAACCAGCTCCGTTGCGGTGTTGCTGGGCGTGGCCTGGACCGATACGGGATTCCGCAGCAGCTTTGCCGAGAGACGACGGATCTGGTCGGAGAAGGTGGCGGAGAACAGCAGGTTCTGGCGCTCGGTGGGCAGCCACGACAGGATCTGGCGGATGTCGTCAATGAAGCCCATGTCGAGCATCCGATCGGCCTCGTCGAGGACACAGACCTCGACTGCGCCGTAGTCGAGATTGCCGGACCAGGTGTGGTCAAGCAGCCGGCCGGGCGTGGCGACCACAATCTCGGGATTCCGGCGCAGCGCCGCGATCTGGGGGGCCATCGGCACACCGCCATACACAATGGCGGAACGGATCGGCAGATGCGCGCCGTACGTCTTGACGCTCTCCTCGATCTGGACGGCCAGCTCTCGCGTTGGCGTCAGCACGAGGACACGAATCCCCGGACTTTCGTGCGCTGACGGCGTCACCGACAGGCGCTGAAGGATGGGCAGCACGAAGGCCGCCGTCTTGCCCGTGCCGGTCTGGGCGGCGGCCAGCAGGTCGCGGCCCGCGAGGACGTGCGGAATGGCCTCGCGCTGGACGGGGGTGGGCTCGGTGTAGCCGCGATCGGCGACTGCACGAAGCAGTTCGGGACTCAACCCGAGTTCGGTGAAGGACACGCATATGCTCCTGACAGGGCCCACCCGCCGCAGCGGGGCCCGGCCAGGGCGTGGGAATCCGAAATCGTCGTTCTCGTGGTCGTGAGGCCGCGGCGCTGACCGGAGCGCCGACCGATGACATCTGGTAGTGGCGACAGTATGGGGCATATGCGGTTCGCGCATGCGAGTGGCCGCGCAGGTCAGGCCGCGTCAGGTGGGGACCGCTCCCGGTCGAGACGGCGAGCGCCTCAGCAACAGCCCGGCGAACGCGATGGCGGCCAGCTGAGCAGCCTGGGTGCCCGCGCCAAGGACGTCGACCGGCTCGCCCGCACCGAGAACGAGGCCAGACTCCCCGTGGCCCGCGTCGGCACCTTCGGACTCGTGGCCGTCATTGCCCGGCTCGTGCCCGGCCTCGTCGTCGACGGCCGCTTCGTCACCGTGCGCCCCATCCCCACCGTGCCCTCCGGCGGCGACCTCGGTGTGATCGGCCGACCCGTGGAATGGCAACCCGACGGCGACGTTGAAGGCGTAGAGGCTCATCAAGGTCAGGCTGATGACAATGATGGCCGCATACACGAGCCGCCCTGGACGAAGCAGGACGGCGCCGGCCAGCCCGAGCTGCGCGATGCCCGCCCCCAGGAAGCCGAGCCCGAAGATGGTCGACTTGACGAAGTGGTCCGGCATCAGCAGGCAGTGGATGATGCCGGCAACCGCCAGACTCGCGGCGAGCGCCGCAACGAGCAGGCTCGGCGTCGGACGCGAAATGGAGGTGGCGCGCAGAGTTGCGGTCATGGGTGAATCCTGTCGCTTGGTCGGGTCGTGATCAGCCTTGGTACGCTTCAGGCCAGACTATGTACGACTCTTCCGCAAGATGACGGCCACCGCCCCACGTGCTCAAACGACGGGTGGGGTGGGGTGGCCTACGGGGGTCGAACCCGTAACCTTCGGAACCACAATCCGATGCTCTGCCGGTTGAGCTAAGGCCACCACGAACCGTGCCGGAGACCGGGACGGGGGCCGTATCGTCGCTGATTCAGGCGTCCGCGGTCAACCGACGCGTGCGGCGCTCAATCGCGCTTGCGCATGGCGCGCAGCACCAGCAGCACGAGGATGGATCCCAGCGTGGCGATCACCAGTGCGCCGAGCCAGCCCGACGTCTCGTTCTGGTCGAGGACGTTGACCCACAGGAATCCGCCCAGCAAACCGCCGACGATGCCGACCAGCATCGTGCCGAAGCAGCCGTAGCGCTCCCGCCCGGGCACGAAGAAGCCCGCCAGCGCGCCTGCCAACAGGCCGATGATGATCCACTGAATGATGTTCAGGTCCATGAGGCTTGATTCTCCTTACGTGCGAGGTAACGATAGCCGCGTCAGCTGTTCGAGCGCTCCCCTGTTGCCGCTGCGCCGAATCTCCTCGGCTACTCTCGAGACGGGCGCGTCAGGTCGGCCACCACCGAGCCATCGGTAACGTCGACGACAAAACGTTGCAGCGGAGGATCGGCCGAGTCAAGCGGTAGGCCATCAAAGGTCCATTCGCGCCCGTCGCAGTCGACCAACCGATCGGCGCCGATCGCGACCGCGCAATCCTCCTCCACGGGGCTGGCCGCGTTGACGACGGCGGTGCCGCCCAACCTGGATGGACCGATGATCAGCCCCACCTGCACCCGCCCGTCTCCCGCGTCGAGCTCGCCGTCCAGGTCGTAGGAACGCGTCAGGAGGACATCGCGACGGATGGGTGCACCGGCGACCTCGTTCACGCTCGCGACGGTAACCACGCTATCGCCGCGGGCCGGTGCCAGACTGAAGATGAGCGGTCGAATCAGCAACGCCAACGCCAGACCGATGACGGCCACAAGCAGGCACCCGACGACGTAGCGTCGGACCGGGACCGGCTCATCCATCGGTCCGTGCCTCCGGCGGATGGAGCTCGATCAGGGTTGCGCCGGTGCAGTTGAAGAAGAGCGTGCCCCCATGGGTGGCGCTGCGGTCGTCGATCCCCCGCCGGACGAGCGCCGTATGCCCATGCAGCCAGAGCGGTGGATCGAGGTGCGCTGCCAGCCAGCGAAACGCGGGAAAACCCCGATGCGCGTGGTCGTGGTCATCGTTGACGTCGCGCGGCGGCGCATGGGTCACCACCAGGATCGGCCGCCGCCTGTTGGCACGGGGCCACGCCGCGAAGACGCGAATCCACATGCCGAACGACGACAGCTGCATGCCGCGCTGGTTATAGCGCGGGGATCCACTGAAGCCGATGAGCCGCAGACCGGCCTCCTCGACCACGCTGCCGTCCGTCATCGGGTCGGGCAGCAGCTCCCGCTCGGTGTGCGCCCAGGCCGGGCCGACATCGTGGTTACCGCGGATGTAGCGCATCGGTGCATGGAAGGCATCGCCGATGAAGGAGAGGTATTCCGGCTCGAGGTCGCCGGCCCCGATGATGAGGTCGATGCGGCCCAGCCCCTCACGCGTCGCCGGTGAGTCGAGCGCGGGATCGGGCTCATCGCTGATGGCGAGAATGCGGATCGGTCGGCCGTCGCGCGCGGCGAAGGGAGCGGGATCCGGCCATGGCACGCGCAGACGGCCGGTCACGCCTCCTCCTGGTCATCGCCGCGGACGAGATCACGACGCAGGACCTGGTCCTCGCCGATGCGCGGCACCACTGTGCGCGAGTGCCTGCCCTGACCGGCCATGCGGACCTGCTCGGCGCCGATCAACGAACCGGCATCGAGCGCGCCGCGGCTCGGCCGCGTCGCGCCCGGGAGGAACAACTGCGTCACGACTGCATCGATCTCGACGGCGCCGACCTGGCGTGCCGCAGCGACCCGATTGTGGCCATCGGCAACGTAGTAGTCGTCGCCGACCTGCACCAGCTCGACCGATGGCAGCGTGACCAGCCGATCCACGGCACTGGTGATGCGCTGCCATCGCGCACGCCAGTTGTGGCCGCGCAGCCGGGGAAGCGGCAGGAAGTCGGCCGTGTTCTGCGACGGGTGCCGCATGGTGCCCACGATCCGATCGATCGGCACACTGTGAAGACCGATCGCCCGACGCGGCGCCCGGGTCGACTCCGGGTGCGCGTCGAAGAGCGATGGAAGCACCGCGTTAAGGGATGCCATCCGCTGTGCTCGGG
>JACDHU010000113.1 GCA_013820865.1 Chloroflexota bacterium | reverse complement strand
CTGCGCTCCCCTGTCGTCTGTGTTGAGCAACCAGCCTAGCACGCGCCCTATCATCGGTCGATGCACCCCAATGTCGAACGCGTGATCACCGCTGCGCGGGTTGCCGGCCTCGAGATCACGGTCGAGCGTTTCCCCGAGGGCACCCGCACGGCGGCCGATGCGGCGCGCGCCGTCGGGTGCGAGGTCGCCCAGATCGTCAAGTCGCTCGTCTTCATTGCCGATGAGGCTCCCGTGCTGGCCCTCGTGTCGGGCGCCAACCGTGTCGCCCTCTCGTTGCTCGTGGCGGCACTCGGGGCCAGCGAGGCTCGCCGTGCCACCGGCGACGAGGCCCGGGACGCGACCGGGTTCGCCATCGGCGGCGTCCCACCGTTCGGCCACGCCGAACCGCTGACCGTGCTGATCGATCGCGACCTGCTGAGCCACGATCAGCTGTGGGCGGCGGCCGGGCTGCCGGATGCCGTCTTCCGCATCACACCGGATGAGCTGGTCCGCGCGAGCGGCGAACGCGTGGTGGATCTCGCCGACTCCGGCACGGCCTGAGCCAGAGCCGCCATGTCCCTCGCCTCCTGGTTCCTGGTGCTCGCTGTCATCGGTCTCCTGCTGGGCATCGTCTCGTTCGGCGCCGTGCGCGTCAGCGGCGCCCTTCCCGCGGTGGCTCGTCGGCTTGCCGGACCACCCGAGGTGAAGGTCGGACGCCTCATCGATGCCGATGAGTTGCCGTCGCGTCCCGTGCGCGTCACGGGGCGCATTCGCTGCCGCGACCCGCTCGATGCCGGTAACGGCGAGCGGCTCGTCGCGTTCCATCGGGACGTGGAAGTCCGCGTAGACGGTCGATGGCGCAGCATCGAGCGGTTGCGCGAATCTCGTTCGTTCGAGCTGTGGGACCACGATGGCTCCATCACCGTGGATCCGGCGCGGGCGGCGGAACCACTCATCGCCATCCCGAAGATCTGGCGCGGCGATCCCGGTGAGCTCGACGAGCCACACGCTTCGGCCGTCGCGCGCCTTCGCGAGCGACATGACAGTATCGATCAGGCCCGCGCCATCACCCGCACCATCAACGTGACCGATCGGCTGCTCATGCTCGCCCGCCCGGAGCGCACGACCGATGGTCGCGTCGAGCTCCGACCACCGGACACCGGCTTCGTGATCTCGACGCTGGCACTCGATGACGCCATGCGCCTGCTCGGTGGTCGGCACCGACGCGTCGCGGTTGCTGGCGTGATCGGGATCGGCCTGGCGATTGCGCTCATGGCGGTCGGCCTCCTGGCTGCCATCGCGAGCGTCCTGGTCGGAGCCTGACGCAGGCTGTCAGTACTGCCGGACCCGGACCATCGAGGCATCGCGCGCGGCACCTCCCGTTTCTAGCATCCGGTGCACGGAACTTACCGAAAGCTCCATCGAACCGATTGGAACGACCATCGATGCCGCGAGATGAAGCCGAGACCCTGCTCAGCGTCGCCCAGGCGGCGATGCTGCTCGGCGTCCACCCGAACACCATTCGTTCGTGGACCGATGCGGGCCGCCTGAACGCCTTCCGGATCAACGCGCGCGGCGATCGACGATTCCGCCGCGACGACGTGGCACGCCTGTTGGTCGAAGACGGTCCGGACGATGCCGCCCGCCGAAGCGTGCCCCAGCATCCCGGCGAGGTGGCCGCCTTCGGCCGCATCAGCGCCGGGATCGCCGCTTCACCGACCCCCGACTCGGCGGCGCGTCTCGTGGTCGAAGCCCTCCGCACGGACCTCGCCGCCGATCGAGCGGCGGTGTATGTCGTGGACGGCGAGCGTCTGAAGCTTGCCGCTCATGGCGGATTCGACGACTCGCCACCAGCGCAGCGACCGATGCCCGCCGACGATGCGGGCGGCCCGCATGTCGCGGCCGATACCGTCGAGATGCGGCTGACCACGCGACGTGGATTGATCGGCCTGCTGGTCATCGATGCCGTATCCGCCGGCCGCCTGTCGGATCGGTTCACGCGCTCCTTCCTCACCACTGCGGGGACGATGATCGGCATCGCGAGGCTGCTCGAACGGGCACGCCGCGAGCTGCATCGGGCCCGTGCGTTGCGCATGGTTACCAAGGAGCTTGCCGGCGAGCTTGACCTGACCAAGGTCCTCGACGACATCGTGGAACGCACGCGCACCCTGTTCGACGCCGATCGAGCGGGCCTGTGGATGTTCGACCAGACGCCGCATCCGGTGGCACTCGTGTCACGCGGCCTGAGCGATCGCTTCCTGGCCGCGGGCGCCGAGCTCACAACCGGCAGCGAGACCATCGCCCTGCGTGCGCTGCGCCGGAAGCGCGTGGAGTGGATGCGCAACGCGGACCGCGACCCGGCGATCGGCGAGATGCAGTCCGCGTACGCCGCGGAGGGGATCCGCACGGTGTGCATCGTCCCGCTCCTGCTTGGCGGTCGGGCCATCGGCGTCATCGGGCTCTATCACGACGCTGACCGGACCTGGCCGGAGGAGGAGGTCACGCTGGTCCAGGCCTTCGCCGACCAGGCCGCGGTGGGAATTCAGAATGCCCGCCTGCATCGCTCGGTCGCCGACCAGGCGGCGCGCATGCGATCGATCCAGGACCTCTCCGCCAAGCTCAACCGACTGACCGATGTCCGGGCCATCGCCGAAGCCATCGTGGCCGAGGCGCGAGCCTTGGCCGACTACCACGATATCCGCGTTTATCGCGTCGACCGCGAGCGCGGCGTGTGCGACCCGATCGCCTTCACCCGCGAGATGCTCTCCGGCAACCCCGAGGACGCCGAGGCGCAGCTGCGAGTGCGGATCGGCGAGGGATTCACCGGATGGGTGGCGGAGCACGGCGAGCCTCTGCTGATCAATGACGCCGTCGATGATGGACGTGGCAAGACAATCGAGGGAACCGACGACGTCCCCGAGTCCATGCTCGTCGTCCCGATGCTGTACGAAGGGCACGCCCTCGGCGTGATCGTGCTCAGTCAGCTCGGCTATGGCCGCTTTACGACCGATGACCTCCAGACCATGAGCATCTTCGGCGGCTACGCGGCGCAGGCCATGGCCAATGCCACCACCTACGAACAGCTGGTGAGCCAGTCCACCGAGCTCGCCCGTCGCGCAGACTCGCAACGGCGCCTGCTCGAGGTCAGCGAACGGCTCCTGTCGACGCTCGACAAGGCGGACGTGCTCGAGCTCATCGCCGACGGCCTGCGCGACGTCGTTGCCTACGACAACCTGTCCATCTACCGGGCTGACGCGGCGGGACGCGTCATGGTGCCGGTCCTGACCCGTGAGCGCCATGCGGAGCAGGTCGGCCGCTACATCATCCCGTTCGGACGCGGACTGATGGGCTGGGCGGTCGAGCATGGTCAGCCGATCCTGGCCAATGACGCGCTCGCCGATCCGCGCGCGCTCCAGATTCCGGGAACCCCGGAGGACCCGGAGGCCGTCGTTGTCGTTCCACTCATCGCCGAGGGCGAGGTGCTGGGTGCGCTCAACGTGTCACGCGTCGGCGGGCCAGAGATCCACTTCAGCGCCACCGACTTCGAACTGGTGCAGCTCTTCGCGGCACAGGCATCCACCGCGCTCAGCAATGCCGATGTTCACCACGCCATGAGCGAGCGCGCGGAGACCGACGCCCTGACCGGCCTGGGCAACCACGGTGCGTTCCAGCGCGACCTCGGCGCCATGGTCGAGGAGGCCGCGGGTGGTCGTCTCACGATGCTGATGATGGATCTGGACTGCTTCAAGGCATACAACGACCAGCACGGCCATCCGTCCGGCGACGCGCTGCTCCATCGCGTCGCAACCGCCATCTATGGTGCCGCGCGGAGCGATGACCGGGTCTATCGTTACGGCGGCGACGAGTTCGCTCTCATTCTGGCGGACACCACCGTCACCGCGGGAGCGCGCGTCGCCCAGCGCATCCGGGGAGCCGTGGCCGCCCTCACGCGCGGCGAGGAGGCGCCGGTGACCATCACCATCGGCGTGGCTGGTCTGCCCGGCGACGCGAGCGATCGTGCCAGCCTCATCGTCGCGGCCGACACCGCGCTCTACTACGGCAAACGTGCCGGCGAAGACCGTGTCGTTCGCGCCGACAAGCTGCCAGCCGACGTCGGCGACTTGCGCGGAACCCTCGAGGGCCTGGCGTCGGCCGCCCTGCGCGAGAACGATCATGAGCACGCCGTCGAGCACCTCGTTGAGCGCGCCGCGCAGCTGAGCCCCCCACAGCACGACGAGCGTGACTCGCTGCGCGACGCGCTGCTCAGCATCTCGCGCTCGTTCGATGCGCGCGGTGCGAGCCACCACGGGCACACGGATCGAGTGGGCCGGTTGGGAGCAACGTTGGCCGCCGTGCTGGCATTGGACGCGGACGCGCAGCACGACATCGAGCTGGCGGCGCGGCTGCACGTGCTCGACGATCACGCACTCGCCGAGATGAGTGCCATCGCGTCGCTTCGCGACGTCTCGGCGCTTGTCGTCGGCTACCGCCATCTGCGTGCGAACGGGCAGCAGCGAACCCGGCGCGCAGCGCGCGCCCAGGGAGGGATCGGGTCACACATCGTGGCAGTCGCCAACGCGTACGACGAGATGATCTCTGGCGTCGATGAAGCGCGAGTCGGCCGCGCGGACGCACTTGCCCGCCTGCGTCGCGACTTCGCCACCTATCGCTCAGACGTGCTCGACGCCCTCGCGGCCACCGTGAACCAGCGGCGGGATCCGGGACGGCGACGCCGGACGTCGGACGTGGCCGACGGGGAGGCTCGCGGCGCGGCCTGAGGTATCATTCCGCCGCCGATGATGATCTCCCGACTCACTTTGCTGCGCCCCCACCAGGCGGGGCGCGTCGCGCTCGCGGCCACCATGACGCTGGCCGCCTGCTCGACCGCTGAATCCTCCCGGACGCCGGAGCCGATGCCCTCGACCGCGGCTCCGTCGATCAGCGCAACCCCGGTCCCGACGCTCGAGCCGACGGCGACGCCTGCGCCGACGCCACGCTTCACGAATGAGCCCGACGATGAGCTCGCCGCGCTCATCCCTGCATCTGCCAACGACGCGCCGGTCGTGGTGGCGCCGTTCGACGATTTCGCGCTCACGCCCGGCGACATCGGCTTCGCCTACGGCGACATCGGTAACCGATTCGCCTCGCTCGCGCTCGCCTACATCGTTCAACCACGCTTGACGCTGTACGCCATGCGCATCGACGGCGATCCCGTGGCCACCGAGGACCTCGAGCCGCACCTGGCGACGGCCGGTCGCTACGTCGGGATCGCGGGTCTCGACGCCGAACCGTGGGAGCTATCCGAGGCTGGCGGACACGCGGTCTGGGTGCGTCCCGAAGACAACGCGACGGCGGCCGGGACCATGATCTACACCTGGTCCGCCGGGGAGTTCGTGTTCCTGCTCATCGGCGTCGATGATGCGACCAACCGCGCGATCATCGAGCAGCTGCCCGGCGAGCCGGCGCCTTCACCGACGCCCGTTCCCAGCGAGTCGGTCGCTCCGAGCCCGTCGGCCACCGACGGCTGACCGATGCGCATCCGCGAGGCGATCGAGCACATCCGGCACAGCCTGTGGTTTGTACCCACGGCATCGGTGCTTCTCGCGGCAATCGCCGCGCTCGCAATGCTGGCCCTCTCGAACGCAATCGGCGCCACCGGCTCCGAGCTCCCGGTTGTCTTCGGTGCCGGACCGGAAGGGGCGCGCGCCATGCTCCAGGCGATTGCCGGATCGGTCATCACGGTGGCAGGCGTGACGTTCTCGATCACGATCGTCGCCCTCCAGCTCACCAGCACGCAGTTCTCGCCGCGCGTCCTGCGCAATTTCCTGCGCGACAGCTCGAATCAATTCGTGCTCGGCTCGTTCATGGGCACGTTCACCTACGCGCTGCTCGTGCTGCGCTCCATCCGCTCGGAGGATGAGTCGCGCGGCGATGCCTTCGTGCCCGGCCTCGCCATCACCGGCGCGCTGGTGCTCGCATTCGTCTCGATCGGCATGCTGATCTACTTCATCCATCACATCAGCGTGCGGATCCAGGTCACCTCGATCGTCGCCAGCGTGGCGAACGACACGCTCGGGACACTTAAAACCTTGGCCGGGTGGACTGAGCCCGACCCTGACCGTGGATGGCAGCCGGCCGGAACCGACTCGGGCGCTGCGCCACCACCGCCCAGCGGCGCCGTCGCAGCCGGGCATCCCGGTCCGCACTCGGATACCCTCC
>JACDHU010000003.1 GCA_013820865.1 Chloroflexota bacterium | reverse complement strand
GCGTAACCGGACTCGTCGCGAAACGTGGTGATCTCAACTGTCGGATTGGCATGCAGCGTCACCGTGCCAAAGCGGTTCTCCCACGACGAACCCGGGAACAGGGCGCTCACCGCATCCGGAGGCGCGGAGGTGGCCGCGTCCCAGTCTCCAGGTCGCTCGCCGCGCAGGAGATCGCGCACGCAGCCGCCGACGAGCGCGGCCTCGTATCCGGCGCGCATCAGCACCGCGATGGAGTCTCGCGGCGCGGCGGGCAAATCGCTGATCGTCAGCGGCGACCCATCGGTCAGGCCGGGCCCGTCGGTCAGGCCCGGCCCGGGGACGGGTCGCCCAGGAAAAGGTAGTTGCGCCACGCGTCGTTCCGATCATCGGCAAGGTAGGTTCCGAACAGGTAGCGCATGTCGGCGCGGGGGGCGCGCGGCTCGCGCATGAGATGCATCCGAGCCTCGATCACCGTCTTGCCGCCCTTCCGATGATTGCAGGCACGGCAGGCCGCGACGAGGTTCTCCCACTCGTGGCGCCCGCCGCGATGCTTGGGCGTGACGTGATCAATGGTCAGATCGTGGCTCACCGTCCCGCAGTACTGACAGGTATGCCGATCACGCAGGAACACCTCGCGCCGGCTGAGCTTGACGCGCGGCTGCGGACGCTTGATGTGGTACTGCAGCCGAATGACCGACGGAGCGGGGATCTCGACCGTCGGCGTCCGAATCACCTGGTGATTGCGCGCGAGCAACTCCGCCTTGGCGGCTCCGAGCAGCCGAAAGGCACGCCTGATATCGCAGACGTTGAGCGGCTCGTAATTCTGGTTCAGGACCAGGACGGGTGCATTGATCATCACGCGCTTCCTGCACGCGATCATACCAACGAACTTCGCCCAGCTCCGCGCGCAGGCTTGTCGCTCCCTTCGGACGCGTCGGGGCCGACCGATTAGGAAGCGACGACTATTCGGTTACTCATGCCACCGAAACGCCCGCCCGAAGAGAATCGGAGCCCGCAATGGCGGTCGATGCCCGAAGCGCAAGAACGCCATCTCGGCACGCTCGGAGTAGAATGGATGATCGAATCCGAGCGGCGCGAAGCGCCGCATCGGTCCCGCGCAAGGAACATGAATGACCACCATTGAACGATCAACCTGGGCCACCAAGGTTGGGCTGGCCCGGATGCTGGCTGGCGGCGTGATCATGGACGTCGTCACGGCCGACCAGGCGAAGATCGCCGAAGAGGCGGGGGCCGTCGCGGTCATGGCACTGGAACGCGTGCCATTCGACATCCGCAGGGACGGCGGCGTGGCGCGCATGAGCGACCCGAAGCTGATCGAGGAGATCAAGAACGCGACCACCATCCCGGTCATGGCCAAGTGCCGCATCGGTCATTTCGCGGAGGCGCAGATCCTCCAGTCGCTCGAGGTCGACTACATCGACGAGTCCGAGGTGCTGACGCCGGCCGACGAGGAGCACCACATCGACAAGCACGAATTCAGTGTGCCGTTCGTGTGCGGCTGCCGTGACCTGGGCGAGGCCCTGCGACGGATCGGCGAGGGCGCGGCCATGATCCGCACCAAGGGCGAGGCCGGCACGGGCGACATCGTGGAGGCCGTGCGCCACATGCGCGCCGTCCAGAAGGGCATCCGCGAGCTGACCAACATGCGTACCGATGAGCTCTTCGCCGCCGCGAAGGAGCTCCGAGCGCCATACGACATCGTCAAGCAGACCGCGGAACTTGGCGAACTACCGGTCCCGAACTTCAGCGCCGGTGGCGTGGCGACACCAGCCGACGCGAGCCTCATGCGCCAGCTCGGCGCCCAGGCCGTGTTCGTCGGCTCCGGCATCTTCAAGAGCGCTGATCCCGAGCGATACGCGCGGGCCATTGTCAAGGCTGCCACGCACTTCGACAATCCGGAGATCCTGGTCGAGGTCAGCACCGGCCTGGGTGAGCCGATGCGCGGCATCTCTTCGACAGAGATCCCGGTGGAGGAGCGCCTGGCCACCCGCGGCTGGTAGGACCGATATCGTGAGCGACTCCGCACGACCGTCCCGCATCGGCGTGCTCGCCGTGCAGGGCGCCGTCCGCGAGCACGTGAACGCCATTCGCGAGATCGGCGCCGATGCGGTCGAGGTCCGGTTGCCGCGCGACCTCGTTGATCTCGATGCGCTCATCCTGCCGGGCGGCGAGTCGACCGCAATGCGCAAGCTCATCGATGCATACGGCCTGCGCGAGCCGATTGCCGCCCTGGGCCGCGCCGGCGCGCCGATGCTCGGCACCTGCGCGGGCATGATCCTCCTTGCCGAGCGCAACGCTGACGGCGAGGACCCGGTCTTTGGGATGCTCGATATCGAGGTGCGCCGCAACGCCTACGGCCGTCAATTGGACTCCTTCGAGGCCGATCTCGAGGTCCCCGTGCTCGGCCACGAGCCACTCCACGGCGTCTTCATCCGCGCGCCCGTGGTCACCCATGTCGGCCCGCGGACGGAGGTCCTGGCGCGCGATCCAGACGGTCAGCCGGTGGCCGTGCGGACGGGGAGCGTCCTGGCAACGGCGTTCCATCCCGAGCTGACCGGTGATCGCCGCATGCATCGGCTCCTGGCGCAGATGATCTCCGAAGGCGTCGAGCGGACGGCGTGATCGACTCACCGCGCACGATCCGCACCGCGCGTCTCACCGATCGACAGGCGCTGGCCGACCTGTCTCGCCGAGTGCACGCCTCGGCCGACGCGCATCGCCGCAGCCTTGGGGTACCGGCACCGAACGCCGAGTCGCCGCGCATCAGCCTCTCGACCCTCATCCCGTCGTGGGTTCCGTTGCGGGCGCCATCGGTCCACCTCGTGGCGGAGCTCGACGGCGATCTCGTTGGGAGCTGCCGGGCGGTAGAGGAGCCGCACCGCGACGATTGGGCCATCACCGAGCTGGACGCGGCCGAGGGCCCGATGGCGGGCGAGATTCGGTACGAGTTGCTCGGCGCCATGGTCGAAGAGGGTGCCCGACACGATGTCGGTCGCTTCCACGCTGCCTGTGCCGATGTCCGCGAGAACCTCGAGCTCTTCGGCCAATCGAGCTTCATGGCCTACGCCCAGGAGGAGATCTGGTGGCGTGCCCCGGAGGCGACGCGCGGTCCGCGCTCGTGGCTGCGCTCAATGGTGGCGCGCGATGGGCGACACGCGTCCACGGCCGCGGTCGACCTGCCCGATCTCCAGGCGGCCGGAGCTCCCGACGCATGGCACCTGTTCGACCTGTGGAGTCATGCCACGCCGCCGGCCATCGCGCGCATCGAGGGCTATAACGCTGCCGATTGGGAATCGGTCGGGCGCGAGGGTATTGTGCCGCGCTCGGCGCTCAACCCGATCCTCCACTTCAGCGAGGTCGACGCCTGGATGTTGCCGGCGGAGCAGCGTTCCGGAGGGTTCGCGCAACACGGTGCCTGCAAGGGCGGACCGCACTACCTGCGCTTCCTGATTCGCGACGGGACCGATGGCGCGCGCTTCGTGCGCGCCGCGCTGATGCGCATGGGCAGCGACGCGATGAATGCAGGCATCCTGGCTCCGGTGAGAACATACGAGTCAGCCGGCATGCGCGCTGCAGCAGCAACCGGGTTCGAGCCGATCGGACGCGTCACACTCCTCGTGCGCGAGGTGCGCGCGCAGGTACGACAACCGGCCATGGTGCCGGCAACCCGATGATCACAGGGGAGGCCAGACGAAACGTGGAACGCCGCGAGACGACCGACGACCTCGACGCCCTGATGGAGGCGCTGCCACTGGAGATCTGCGAACGGTTGCGCGGCGTTGCCAATCGCACCGACCTGCTCGAGGTCGTGATGGATCTCGGCCGTCGGCCACAGGCCCGCTTCACCACCGGCGAGGAAGACCTGCTCGACCGCGAGATCACCGAAGCCGACATCGCGCACGTCATCGACCACATCGGCGCGTTCGGCGACGACAATCGCGCAGGGATCGAGCGCACGCTGCATCGGATCAGCGCCATTCGCAACCGCGCCGGCAAGGTGGTCGGTCTGACGTGCCGCATCGGCCGCGCGGTGTTCGGAACGATCGACATCATCCGGGACATCACCGAGACCGGTCAGTCGCTGCTCATCCTCGGCCGGCCGGGCGTAGGCAAGACGACCATGCTGCGCGAGGTCGCGCGCGTCTTGGCGGATGATCTCCACAAACGGGTCATCGTGGTCGATACCTCCAACGAGATTGCCGGCGACGGGGACATCCCGCACCCCGGCATCGGTGAGGCGCGGCGAATGCAGGTCCGCACGCCGACGGAGCAGCACCAGGTGATGATCGAGGCTGTCGAGAATCACATGCCCGAGGTGATCGTTATCGACGAGATCGGGACCGAACTCGAGGCGGGCGCCGCCCGCACCATCGCCGAGCGCGGCGTACAGCTGGTCGGCACGGCGCACGGCAACACGCTCGACAACCTCATGCTCAACCCCACCCTGTCCGACCTGGTCGGCGGCATCCAACCGGTGACCCTCGGGGACGAGGAGGCGCGCCGACGCGGGACGCAGAAGACGGTCCTGGAGCGCAAGGCGCCGCCGACCTTCGACGTGCTGGTCGAAATCGTGGAGCGCGACAACGTCATCGTCCATCGCAACGTGGCCGAAACGGTCGACGCCATTCTGCGCGGCCACATGGTCCCGCCCGAGTCGCGTTACCGCGACCAGGCCGGCGAGCTCAAGGCCATGACGAAGTACGACTATCGGATCACCGAGACCCCGGCTGGCAGCCCCACCTTCGCACCACTCGAGCCAACGGGCGGATTCGGCGCCTTCGGTCGCGGAGGGCGGAGCGGCAGCTCCGGTGGCCGATACGAGCGCGGCCTGCGGCCACTACCGGGTGGGGGCGAGGGATCCACGCCCGGAGCGTTTGGCCGCGAGGGGGGGCGAACGCAACGGTCGCTCCCCGGCGAGCGGCTGTCGGGGGCCGCGGGTCCCGGACGGGACGCACATCTCCAGCTCGAGCAGGCGCTGTCCGAGATGGACGCCGTGGCTGTGGTGGATCGGCCCATCGGCGCGAGCCGTGCGCGGACAGATCGCTCGAAGGGCCAGCGCTCGATGAGCGTCTTCCCGTTCGGTGTCAGCCGCAAACGGCTCGAGCAATCGGTGCGGGAGATCGGCGTGCCGGTGACGGTTGCCCGCGACCTCGACGAGGCCGACGCGGTCGTGACCCTGCGCAACTACTACAAGCGCAAACCCGCCGCCCTGCGCGACGCGGAGTCGAACGGGGTGCCGATCTACGTCCTCAAGACGAACACCGTGCTCCAGATGGAGAACATGCTCGCGTCGCTGTTCGATCTCGAGGCCGATCCCCAGGAGACGGCGCTGCGCGAGACGGCCGAGGCCATCGGGCTGGTACAGACCTCAGGCCGACCGCAGGAGCTTGCCCCGCAGAACGCCTACGTCCGACGGCTCCAGCATCAGATGGCCGAAAAGAACGCCCTCATGTCCCGCTCCCGCGGATCCGAACCGAACCGTCGCGTCGAACTCATCCCCGAGGACGGCCGCCCGTGGCGATGACCTCATGAGCGGCCGTGGCGGCAGAATCGCGCTGGTGATCATCCTCGGGCTGGTCATGCTGGCCCTCGTGGCGACCAGCGTCCTGCCACCGGCGTGACCGAAGCGTCGCCGTCACGCGGTCGCTTCATCACGCTGGAAGGGCCCGAGGGCAGCGGCAAGACCACGGCTGCGCGGCACCTGGCCGACTGGCTGCGCGGCCGCAGGCTGCGCGTCGTGCTCACCCAGGAGCCGGGCGGCACACCGCTGGGCGAGAAGATCCGGCGCATCGTGCTGCACGTGCGCGGCATGAGCGATGACCTCGACCCGCGGGCCGACGCGCTCCTCTACGCCGCCGGACGCGCGCAGCACGTCGCCCGCGTGATCCGTCCCGCACTCGATCGCGGAGACTGGGTGGTGTGCGCGCGCTATACCGACTCGTCGCTCGCCTACCAGGGCGCCGGCTACGGCAACGACCTGTCCGAGCTGCGCCGCCTCCAGGACTTCGCGACTGCCGGCCTTAGCCCCGACCTGACCCTGCTCCTCGACGTGCCGGTCGAGATCGGCCTGGAACGAACCCGTCGGCGCACCGAGTGGAACCGCTTCGAGGACACCGAGGGCGTCGCCTTCTTCGAACAGGTGCGAGCGGCCTACCTGCGCCTGGCCGCCGAGGAACCCGACCGATTCCGGGTCGTGGACGGCTCCGGCTCCGTGTCCGATGCCGACGCCGCCATCCGCGCGATCGTCACGTCACTCATCTAGCCACAGCGGCGCCCCGGTACCTTCGTTCCTAGGAAGGCGCGGCCATCGCCGTACCGTGCCGGCAGCTGACATTGGAACTACGGGGGATTCATGCTTCACCATAGCCTGCTGCTGACCACGAACCGTCCCGGTCACAGCGAGCATCAAATGGGCACGACCCTCGATATCGAGCCGTATGTATTCCCCGGGGCTCACGCGTGGTTGTCCAAGCACGCATGGAAGTACGGCTTCCTACTGAGCTACGCGGACGGGAAGAACACCAAGCACTGCTATGGGACCGAGATCTGGCACTACCGCTACTACGGTCGAGAGGTCGCGGCGCAGATTCGCTCGTCGGGCCTCTCCCCGCGAGAGTGGCTCTGGTACGTACACCATCGGTGAGCGGGGCAGTGACCCCGGAGCTGGACACGGCGATGATGCCCGATTCGTACGCCAGGACGCGTGAGCTTGCACCCGGGCGCAAACAACTGGTAAGCAGCCGACGATCCTGGCGCGCGGACACGCTTCGAGGCTAACGATTTGCATCCGGGTGCAAATGGTGGGGTGGATCAGTTGCCACATGCCCGCTGCTTGCCAGTTGTTTGCGCCCGGGTGCAAAAGCGCGGCATGTCGCCGCACGAAACGCGCTCGAAGCAACGAGTCGCCGAACAAGGCTGCGGAATGCGTGACGGGTGGCCCTCGGGTGCTCCCCTGCGCCATAATTGGAGCCGGCCGCCCACAGCCGTGCCCGCACAGTGAACGAAGGAGCCCAGCTGACCGATGAAGCTCGTCACCGCCATCGTGCACAACGAGGACGCCGCGACGCTCGTCGACGCGCTTCTCGAAAAGGAATACCGCGCGACGCGCTTCAACTCGTCGGGCGGTTTCTTGAAGCAGGGCAATGCCACGGTCCTCGTCGGCGTTGAGGACGACCAGGTCGACGCCGTGCTGGAAGTCATCAGCGCCAACTGCCACTCGCGCAAGCAGTTCGTGAACCCGATGCCGCCGATCATGGAGCCCGGCGAGTTCTACATGCCGTACCCGGTCGAGGTGGAAGTCGGCGGCGCAACCGTGTTCGTGATTCCGGTCGAGCGCTTCGAGCGACTCTGAAATGGCCGCGGCGGCCTGGCTCGAGCCACTCGAGGCCGATGCACCCCGCGGCCCGACGCTTCCTGGCCATGTGGGCCGCGCTCGACGCTGGCGGCACACCTGTCGGCGACCAGGCTCCGACCGTGATCCCGTCCATCCCCGGACCGCCCGACGCGACCCGCGAGCGCCTGTTGCTGCTCCTGAACAAGTCGCGCCGCTCGATCCGCGAAGCCGCTGCTCGCGTCGACGGGCACGAGATGCAGCGCTGTCACATCGTTCATCCGCTGGTGGGCCACCTGCGCTGTGGCGAGTGGCTGCTGTTCATCGGCCTGCATGACCTGATGCACCTTGAGCAGCTCCACGGCCTGCGCGGGGCCGATGCGGTCAGCGCTCTTGCCTGAGCGGCCCGCTCCGCTCATCCTCGTCACGACCGCCGCCGATGGCCAGCCGTTCGGGTCCCACGCCGCCATCGCCGCCGATGGCCAGCGAGTCCTGGCGGCCGACCTTTCTCGCCGCCTTGGTCGCCTGGGATGCGCCGTGGTTGCGCTGCCGTCGGTGGCGTCCGAGAACTTTCACTGGGGACGCTGGTTCGTCAGGGGTGCGCGCCGCGCCCTGGACGAGTCTTCCGGCGCCGTCGACACCATCGGCTACGCGGGAGGCGGAGCCATGCCGTTGCTTGCGGACGACGCGCTCGACGACCTCCTGTCGCCGATCCCCGGCGAGGTCGTCGCAAACAGCCGGTTCAGCGCCGATGCGTTCGTGGTCGCAGGCGACCTGGAGGCTGCCCTCTCCGTACTTGAGCAATGCGAGACCGATAACGCCGCTCCGCGCCGCCTGTCCGAAGCGGGCTTCGCGTGGCGTGACCTGGGATCGGCTCTCTGGGCGCGCTTCGACGTCGACACCACGCTCGACCTCGCGCTCCTTCGGTTGGCCACCCGGCTGCCCGGGCTGCGGACGCTTGACTCGTCGATGCGCGGCTATCTCGAGATGGCGCGGCTGCCCGGCGACCGACCGCTGGAGGTGCCGCACCTTGAGCGAGTGGGCGAAGTCGTGCGCGATCGCGGTGGCGAGCTGGTGATCGCCGGTCGTGTCCCGGGTGCCACGAGCGCATTCCTCGAGACCGAGACCGCCTGCCGGGTCCGATGTTTCGTCGAGGAGCGCGGCATGCGGTCGGCGCGGGGTGACGGTCCGCCACGTTCGATCCTGGCTGCCCTGATGTCCCGGTCCTCACCGGCCGAGCTGGTTGCTGAGCTGTCGCGCCTCGGCGACGCCGTCGTGTTCGACACGCGCGTGCTCATGGCGGCGGCGGCCGGCTCCTCGGATGCATCGGCCTGGCCACCTGAGGAAGAGCGGTTCGCGTCCGACTTCGGAGATCATTCTCGCGTGTCCACGCCATGGCTGCGGGAGCTGACGGCCGCTGCGGCGGAGGCGCCGGTTCCGTTTCTGTTCGGCGGCCACGCCCTCATCAGCGACGGTCTGCGGCTGATCGTGGCGGCCGCCTGGCAGGGCCGGTAGCGGTGACCCATTCGACGGCCCCGAGCCTGCCAGTCACCCGCTGGCCGCAGGAGACCACGCTCACGGGCTCCCCTGCTAGACTGGACCGCGCAGCAATTCGTGCCCGGAACGGGCGCGGCTGCCTGACCGAACATTCGAGTTGTCGAGCCGCGTGCCCGACGCCACCACCGCGCGTGCAACCGGAGTGGAGATGGATCACACCGGCCTGATCTACGTCATCGGATTCGCCATCGCCGCGACGATTTTCGTCTTCGGCACGATCCTGTTCAGCTGGCTCATCACGCATCGGCGAAAGCGCCCGCAGAAGGGCCTGCCGTATGAGTGCGGGATCGACACGATCGGCGATACCTGGAGTCGATTCGGGCTGGCCTTCTACCTCTACGCCCTGCTGTTCGTGGCCTTCGACGTCGAGATCATCTTCGTGTACCTATGGGCGATCACCGTGCGGGCCATCGAGTTCCAGGGGATCATCCTGATCGGCATCTTCCTGACGATCCTGATGTTCGGCGAGCTGTACGCGTGGAAGAAGGGGGACCTGCGATGGCAGTAGACCAACCGACCACTAACCTTCCTGCGCCGATACCGCCCAACCGCGATGGCCCGATCATCATTCCGGACTCCGCCGGCGACGACGACCTTCTCCGGCAGTTCGACATGGAGGAACACCCGCAGGGCGGCTTCCACGGCCTGCTCGAGGTGATCCCGACAAAGGCCGATTACATCCTCGATCTCATCCGGGCCAACTCGCTCTGGCCGCTCTTGTCGGGGCTGAGCTGCTGCGCCATCGAGATGATGAGCACCGCCACGAGCGTGAACGACATCGACCGATTCGGCATGTTTCCCTTCCGCGCCAGCCCGCGACAGGCGGACGTGCTGATCGTGGCGGGAACGTTGACGACGAAGATGGCCGGACCGCTGGTCCGGTTGTGGGAGCAGATGCCGGAGCCGAAATGGTGCGTCGCCATGGGCACCTGCACCACGTCGGGCGGACGCTTCAAGCGCTCGTACAGCGTCGTCCAGGGCGTGGACCGCGTCATGCCGGTCGACGTGTACGTCCCGGGCTGCCCGCCGCGGCCCGAGGGCTTGATCTACGGGATGATGAAGCTGCACGAACTGGTCAAGGAGCGTCGCGGACAGTGGCGCACCTACGTCGACCGCGGCCCGCAACGCACGCGCTGGGAAGGAGACGTGCGCTGAGCACGCCAGTCGCCGCCGGCGCGCTCGTCCGTACCCTGACCGAGCGCCTGGGTTACAACCTCGGGAACCTCTGGACCGACGAGGACACCGTCGAGTTCACGGTTGATGGTGCGCGCAACGTCGAGGTCCTCACCACCCTGCGCGACGATCCGGACCTCGAGTTCTTCATGCTCGCCGATGCGGCCGCGGTGGACTACGGCACCGATGCCCACTTCGAGGTGGTCTACCACCTGTTCAGCTGGAAGCATCCGGCATGGCTCCGCGTCCGTGCCCGCGTCGATCGTGCCAACCCGCGCGTCCCCACGGTCACCGGCCTGTGGGAAGGAGCGATGTTTCACGAGCGCGAGATGTTCGACATGATGGGCATCATCTTCGACGGTAACCGTGACCTGCGCCGCATTTACATGTCGCCCGATTACCGATCGTTCCCGCAGCGGCGCGACTTCGTTCTGCCCGACGACGCCGCCGACTCGCCGGCCGCTGGCGTGAACCCGCTGGAGCGCCCCGAGACCTGGGACCTGACCCGATTCAACGAGGCTCCCGCTGTCACCTTCCCGCCATCGTCCGAACGAGACGACGCGCCCGCCGAAGGCGTCGAGGGCGGCGAGACGCTGGCCGACAAGAGCCGCCCGCGATGACGAAGATCGATCCCGAGACTCGGATCCCCGACCCGATCGAGCTGGATCGGCTGGAGGAGGCGCGCCTGCGAGGTGCAGCCGGCCTGGTCCCGGCGCGCGCCACCGGTGGCGAGTACGCCGGCTTCGACCAGGTGGGGATCCCGGATCGGCCACCCCAGACCGATCGCGAGCGCGAGGTGTACAGCCTCGAAGAGGGCGAGATGCTCGTGAACATGGGGCCGCAGCATCCTTCCACCCACGGGGTCATGCGGCTGGTCGTCAAGGTCCGCGGCGAGATCGTGGTCGACGTCGACCCGGTGCTCGGCTACCTCCATCGCGGCATCGAGAAGCTGTGCGAGAACGCGACCTACACGACCGTGCTCACCTACGTCGACCCGATGGACTACCTATCAACCATGCACAACGAGCATGCACCGGCCATCGCGTTCGAGAAGCTGTACGGGGTTGAGCCGCCGAAGCGGGCCGAGTACATCCGCGCCCTGGTGGTGGAGCTGAACCGCATCTTCAGCCACGGCCTGATGATGGGCTTCCTGGCGCTCGACATGGGCGGCATCACGCCCATCCTGTACGCGTTCATCAACCGCGACGAGATCGTGGATCTTCTGAGCAGCATCAGCGGCCAGCGCATGCTGTTCAACTTCTTCCGCGTCGGTGGCGTGAACTTCGACACCAACGACGAGTTCCTCAGCCGCCTGGGAACCTGGCGCGGCAACGTGTTGAAGAACATCGAGATGAACGAGCGGATGATCACCGACAACGAGATCTTCCGCGCACGCACCATGAACATGGGGACACTGACCGGGCGCGACGCGATCGCCCTCGGCGTGACCGGTCCCAACCTCCGGGCCAGCGGCGTGCCGTTCGACGTGCGCAAAGCCCACCCGTACTCCATCTACAACGAGCTCGAGTTCGATGTCATCACCCAGGAAGCGGGTGACTCGTACGCGCGCTACCTCCAGCGCATAGCGGAGATCAAGCAGAGCATCCACCTCATCGACCAGATCATCGACAAGATGCCTCACGGACCGGTGCAGGCCCAGGTGCCTGGCATCATCCGGCCCCGCCCCGGACGCGCCTACGCCGCCATCGAGTCGCCGCGCGGCCTGTACAGCGTGTACTCCATCAGCGACGGTGGGCCGAATCCGTATCGGTTCCGCATGCGCGACCCCAGCTTCATCAGCCTCCAGGCCATCCCGAAGCTCATGCCCGGCCGACTGGTTGCCGATACCATGGCGGTCATGGCGAGCTTCGACCCGGTCATGGGCGGCGTGGACAAGTAGCCGGTGGACCCAGAGATGGATTCCTAGCGATGGATTGGGAGCTGCTTCTCGGCATCGGCCGATTCCTGCTGGCCACCACGCTCCTGCTGGTGCTCACCATTCCGACCGCCTTCATCATCATCCAGATGGAGCTCAAGGTGATCGCCAGCATGAACCTGCGGCTGGGCCCGAACCGAGTCGGCCCCGGCGGCATGTTCCAGAGCACGATCCATGGCTTCAAGGTGCTCGCCAAGGAGGACACGATCCCCGACCAGGCCGATCCCCCCACCTTCACGCTCGCGCCGTGGATGGTGTACATGGCGGCCGCCATGAGCATGCTCGTCATCCCGTTCGCGCCCGGCGCGATTGCCGCCGACTTCAACATCGGGGTCGTCTACTTCTTCGCCGTCCTGGGACTCTCAGTGGTCGGCCTGCTGGTCGCAGGTTGGGCCAGCTACAACAAATACTCGCTCCTCGGCGGCCTGCGCAGCGCGGCCCAGATGGTGAGCTACGAGATCCCGCTCACGCTATCGATCGTCGGAGCGGTGGTCCTGGCCGGGACGCTGAGCTTCAGCGAGATCATCGAGTGGCAGCGCCAGCACGGATGGCTGCTGATCTGGCAGCCGATCGGCCTGGGGATCTTCTACATCAGCTCGCTGGCCGAGGTGAACCGCACACCGTTCGACATGGTCGAGGCCGACTCCGAGCTCGTCGCCGGTCCGTTCACGGAGTACTCCGGCATGCGATTCGGCTTCTTCTTCTTCGCCGAGTACGTCGCGCTGTTCATCATGAGCGGCATCCTGGTCAGCCTGTTCTTCGGTGGCTGGCTGGCGCCGTGGCCGTTCCCGGCGCAACTGGGCGGCTTCGCCGGCACCCTGTACGGCATCTTCTGGTTCTTCCTCAAGACGTACATCTTCGTGTTCATCGCGGTCTGGCTGCGTGCCACCCTGCCGCGCGTCCGCGTCGACCAGCTCATGGGCATGGCCTGGAAGGTGCTCCTGCCGCTCGCCCTCGTCAACCTGTTCGTCACCGCCATCGCGGTGGTGGTGTTCGAACTATGAGCCGATTCGACCGCTGCGAAGGAGTTCGATAGTGGCCTTTCCGGGATCCGGTATCGCCAAGGGCATGGCGACCACCTTTCGCAACTTCTTCGCGCCCAAGGTCACGCGGCAGTACCCGGAGCAGCGTCCGGAGATTCCCGACCGATGGCGCGGCCGCCTCGACCTGATCTACGACCCGTTCGGGGAGCACAAGTGCGAGGTCTGCTTCCAGTGCGCCCAGGTCTGCCCGGTCGAGGCCATCGACATGAGCGGCTTCGACTCGCAGGGCAATCGCATTCGCTATGGGATGCCGGAGATCTACGACGAGCGCAAGGATCCGAACGCGTATCGTCGCGCCGGCCTCGCCGCACGGCCGATGCGCAACGCAGCGCGCTGGGACGAAGAGATTGACACGCCTTTCGTCGACGAGACGGTCGACGGCTTCGGTGGCCGACCGGAAGCCCTGGTCGCGATCTTCCGCGCGGTCGAGAACCGCTATGGCTACCTGCCGGAGCGCGCGCTGCGCCGGATCAGCGACCGGATGACGATCCACTGGGCACAGGTCTTCGGCGCCGCCGGCCTGGGTGGCTTCCGCCTCCTGCCCACGACCGGTCATACCATCACGGTCTGCGACTGCGCCTCCTGCCGGTTCACCGGTGGCGATCGGCTGCTGCGGGCCATCGAGGACGAGCTCGGTATTCGTGCCGGCGAGTCCACAGCGGATGGGCGCTTCACGCTCGAGACGCGCAGCGACATCGGCTCCGGATCTCTGAGTCCGGCGCTGCGCATCGACACGCTGGTCTACGGTCCGCTCGACACCGACGGCGCCCTTCATCTGATCAGTGAGCGCCGCGCGGCGGCAACGGCACACGGAACAGCCAGCTGATGGCCGGCGCCCTGTCGCCCCAGATTCGGATCCTGCCCGGCGGCGAGCATCGGCTATTGACCGAGATCGGTCGAGTCGATCCGAGCAGCCTCGCCAGCTATCGCGAGCATGGCGGCTATGCCGCGCTGGAGCGGGCGGTCACGAAGCTCGCCCCCTCCGAAGTGATCGCCGAGATCGAGGCTGCCGGGCTGCGCGGGCGCGGGGGCTCGGGCTTTCCGACCGCCACCAAGTGGCGCGCGGCGCGCGATGCAGCCGGCGACCGCAAGATCGTCATCGCCAACGTCATGTCGGCCGACCCCACCGACCTCGGTGACCGGGCGCTGGCCGAGGGCAATCCGCACCTCATCGTCGAGGGACTGCTCATCGCCGCCTACGCGGTCGGTGCCAGCGAGGCGATCATCGCCGTGCGCCGCGACTGGACCGATGCCATCGATCGGCTCCAGACGGCGGCGCGCGAAGCGACGGACGCCCACCTGGCGGGCTATCTCGTGCTCGGGACCGATACGAGCATCGCGCTCAGCGTGTGGGAGGGCTCCGGAGCCTACGTTGCCGGCGAGGAATCGGCGCTGGTCAACGCGCTCTCGGGCGACCGCGGCATGCCTGCCATCCGGCCACCGTATCCCGCGGCGCGCGGCCTGCACGATGCCCCGACGGTCGTCCAGAACGCCGAGACGCTCGCGCATGTCGCGTGGATCCTGGCGCACTCCGCCGAGGCCTTTGCGTCGGTCGGCAGCGAGGCAAGTCGAGGGACCAAGCTCGTCACGATGATGGGGCGCGTGGCGCAGCCCGGGCTGATCGAGGTTCCGCTCGGCACGCCGCTCATCGACCTGCTGGCCATGGCCGGCGGCGGAACCGGCACCACCAAGGCGCTCTTCATCGGCGGCCCGGGCGGCGGCGCTCTCGATGCCGGCTCGCTCAACACGACCTACGACTACGAGTCGCTCGAGGCAGCCGGCGCCATCGTCGGATCCGGATCGGTGCTCGTCACCGACAGCGAGACCTGCATGGTGGACACGGCACGCTTCTTCCTCAACTACAGCGCGAGCGAGGCGTGCGGCAAGGCCATCCCGTGCCGCATCGGGACGAAGCGCCTGGTGGAGGCGCTGGATCGCATCCTGGCGGCGACGCCGCGGCCGAACGACTTCTCCCTGCTGCGCGAGCTGTCGGCGAAGATGAGTGACACGGCGCTCTGCAAGCTCGAACGGCTGGCGCCGGGACCGATGCTCACCACCCTCGAGCGCTTCCCGGAGGAATACCGAGCACACGCCGAGCGCGGCGTGTGCCTGGCAGGTGCCTGCCGGGTGAGCGAGGTGCCACCGCTCCTCGAGCCGCTGTCCGGCCTCAGCTCGGCGACCGACGCCGACCACCGCTAGAGTAGGGACTGATGGGCTTCGAAACGACGAACGGCCACGCGGCCGGCAACGGTAACGGCACTTCGGGGAACGGCAAGGACACCGCCGATTACACCCCGATCTGGCCGATGGTGCCCGGTACCCGAGAGATCGGGGTCACGATCAACGGCCGTCAGCTCCAGGTCGAGGAGGGTCAGACCATCCTCCAGGCCTGCCGCGTCCTGGGCATCGACGTCCCGACCCTGTGCTACGAGCCGAAGCTGGCGCCCTACGGCGCCTGCCGCATCTGTGCCGTCGAAGTGGAAGGGCGCGATGACACGCCCATCAGCTGTGGCACGCAGATCGAAGAGGGCATGGTCATTACCACCCACTCCGATCGGGTCATCGAGAACCGGCGCATGGTGCTCGAGCTCATCTTCAGCGACCACGACGCCTACTGCCTGCCGCCGTGCCAGTTCAAGTGCCCGACGCGGGTCGACATCCCGGGCTACCTGAAGCAGAACACGCTCGGCAACTGGGAGGAAGCGACGCGCATCCTCAAGCGATCGCTCCCCTTCCCCGCCATCCTGGGCCGCGTCTGCCCGGCGCCGTGCGAGACGCACTGCCGACGCGAGGAGGTCGACACCGCCATCGCCATCCGCGACTCGCATCGTTACTGCGCCGACCGCGTGCTCGAGGTCGATGCACCCGCGCCGATCCCATGGCCAAAGGAGCCGCCGAGTGGCCGGCGCGTGGCAATCATCGGGTCCGGTCCGGCCGGCATGACCGCCGCCTACTACCTCCAGCTGCGCGGCCATCAGTGCGACGTGTTCGAGGCCGACCCGGAACAGGGCGGCATGCTGCGCTACGGCATCCCGCAGTACCGCCTGCCGAAGGGGTGGATGGACCGCGAGCTCAACCATGTGTGGGAGCTCGGCGCGACCTTCAAGCCGAACATGCGCCTGGGGCGAGACTTCCACCTCGGCGACATCATCGACGACTACGACGCCATCTACGTCGGCATCGGCTGCTACAAGAGCAACGAGCTCGGCATCCCCGGTGAGGGCGCGGCCGGAACGGTCAACGCCCTCGAGAACCTGTACAACTCGACCCGTGGCGTGCCCGTTCCCCGTCTGAAGGGCGCGAAGGTGGTCGTCATCGGCGGAGGATTCACCGCCATCGACTGCACCCGGACCAGCGTGCGCCAGGGTGCGGCCGAGGTCACGCTTGTCTACCGCCGCGACCTCAAGGACATGCCCGCCGCCGACGAGGTCCACGAAGCCATCGAGGAGGGCGCGCGCGTCATCTTCCAGGCCGCCCCGACCCGCATGGTGACCGATGACGCCGGCGTCATCACCGGCGTCGAGTTCCAGCGCATGAAGCTCGGGGAGCCCGACGAGCAGGGCCGTCGACGGCCGGAGCCGATGCCCGGGACAGAGTTCATCGTCGAGTGCGATACCGTGCTGGGGGCGATCGGCCAGGGACCGGAGCTGTCGTGGATCGAGTCGGAGCCCGAGGAGATTCGCACCGGACTCGAGGTCGACCGCCGCGGTAACCTCGTGGCGGAAGAGCACATCTTCCGCACCAATGTGCCAAAGATCTTCGCTTCCGGTGACGTTCGAACCGGTGCCGCGACCGTGGTCGAAGCCATCGGCGAGGCCCGCCGTGCGTCATACGCCATGGACTACTGGCTGCGCGGCCACGACCTCGACGACCCGCAGGTGCGACGGGTCGTCACCGAGCCGCAGCCCAACTTCCTGACGATCGTGCCCTTCACCGATGATGTGAAGGAGCCCCGCGCCATCATGGGCAAGCAGGAGGCGGACGAGCGCAAGGGCAACTTCAACGAGTACGAGTTCGGCTACACCGGCGACCAGGCCATGGCCGAGGCGTCACGCTGCCTCCAATGCACGTGCGAGGCGATCGGCCACTGCGACCTGCGCGAGGCCGCCATCGAGTACGAGACGACGCTCAACATGGCGATCGATGAGCGCTCGATCCAGGACAATCCGTACGTCGGCGCCAACCATGGCTACGGCCGCGACGAGACGCACTCCTTCATCCTGCGCGACTACTCCCGATGCATCGACTGCGGACGATGCGCCCAGGTCTGCAAGGAGATCGTCGGCGCCGGCTGCTACGACTTCATCGGCAAAGGCTTCGACTCATTGGTCACCACGGCGGACTTCGTCTCTCTGAACGAAACGCCCTGCGTCTCCTGTGGCCGATGCGCGGAAACCTGCCCGGTCGGCGCCCTCATGCCGCGGCCGCGCATCCTCGAGACCTACCAGCTCGACGTGTCCCGCTGCATCTTCTGCGGCATCTGCGCCGATGCCTGTCCGTACGACGCCCTGCGCTGCGGCCCCGAGTTCGAGTTTTCCGAGTATCAGCGCGACCTGCCCATGCTCGACATCCTCGAGATGTCCGACCGGGAGCGCCCCACCCGCTAGCCCGATGCGGCTACCGGTCCTTGGTGGTCCGAACCGATCTGGAGGACCGCGGCGATTGGCTTGCACGGGGCAACACTGAAGTCGAAGGAAGACGGGCTCACACGTCGTGGGTTGCACCGAATGACACAACAGATTGTCGAGCCTCGGTTCCTTCGGCTTTAGTCGCATCGGGTGCAACGGGAGGCTCACGAGCCGTGCTCGCCGCGCAATGCGCATTGCCCCTGCGCTAGAATCGGGCACGGCCCCCGAAGCGGGGCCGTTGAGCGCTCGACACCTTGCATCGGAGCTTCGACCCTGGACATTTCCAGCGTCCTTTTCTTTCTGCTCGCCTTCGGCGTGGTCGGCGGCGGATTGGCCGTCGTCACGCTGCGCAACATCATCCATTCGGCCATTGCCATGATGATCTGCTTCGGATCGCTGGCCGGGATGTACGCGCTGCTCGGCGCGCCGATCGTCGCCGCCGCCCAGGTCCTCATCTACCTGGGCGCCATCAGCGTGCTCATCTTGTTCGCGATCATGCTGACGCAGGCCGGTGACGCGAATCTGCCTACGCCCTTCCACCGGCAGGTACCGATCGCCATCGTCGTCACACTGGCCATCATCGGCCTCGTCGGCTGGGCGGTCGTTCAGACTGATTGGGGCCTCGCCGCCGAAGCGGTGAGCGCCAACGTCGACGCCATCGCCATCGCCCTGTTCACCGATTTCGCGCTCCCGTTCGAGATCATCAGCCTGCTCCTCCTGGTCGCGATCATCGGCGCCATCTACCTGGCGCGTCGACCGGAAGAAGACGAGCGAGCGAACTGACCGATGGGCATTGACGGCTACCTGATCGTGTCGACCCTGCTGTTCGGCATCGGTGTCTTCGGATTCATGGCACGGCGCAACGCGATCCTGATGCTCATCAGCATCGAGCTCATGTTCAACGCGGTGAACCTCAGCCTCGTCGCCTTCAACGCGTACCTTCCTCCGGCCAACAATGCCGGCGCCGTGTTCGCGCTCATGATCATGGCGGTCGCCGCGGCCGAGGTGACGGTTGGGCTGGCCCTCGTCATCGCCATCATCCGGACGCGACAGACGTCCGAGGTTGACCAGTACTCCGACCTGAAGGAGTAGCGGAGACCACATGGAGCTGCTGATCGCCCTCATTCCGGCGCTGCCCCTGGCGGGCTTCCTGTTTGCCGTGCTCGTTGGGCCCCGGCTCGACCACGTGCCGATCCACGGCCATGGCCATACCGATGACCACCACGGGGCCGATACCCACGATCACGAGGTGGATGACTCCGCCTTCCGTGCCGTGCCGACCGAGGAGGAACAGCGCGCCACCAGCCCGCACGCCGGGCACGCCGATGACCTCGCCAACGCTGAAGGCGCCGATGGCGTCATTCCGGCCGACCTCAGCGACGGCCTGGGACAGGCCGGGCATGTGACGCCGGGCGGGGCGCGGCCGCGCTATCGGTCCTGGATCATCCCGACCCTATTCGTGGGCATTTCGTGGCTGATCAGCATGGCCGTATTCGTCCAGGTCATCTTCGACCGCCAGGTCTTCGAGGTGACGATCTACGAGTGGATCGCATCGGGCGACTTCGTGATCAACATCAGCTTCCTGGTTGATGAGCTGACCGCGATGCTGCTCCTGGTGGTGAGCACGGTCGGGTTGCTGGTGCACATCTACAGCATCGGCTACATGGATGGCGACCGGGGGTTCTGGCGCTTCTTCGCCTATCTCAACCTGTTCATGTTCAGCATGCTGCTGCTGATCCTGGGCGACAACTTCCTCATGCTGTACGTCGGCTGGGAGGCGGTCGGCCTGTGCAGCTATGCGCTCATCGGCTTCTGGTACAAGAAGCCCTCCGCCGCGGGAGCGGCGAAGAAGGCCTTCATCGTCAACCGCGTCGGCGACTTCGGGTTCGGCCTCGGGATCATGATGATCTGGGTAAACCTCGGAACGCTGTCGTTCCGTGAGGTCTTCGAGCAGATCGGCACGCTGGACCAGACGACCATCACGGTCATAGCGCTGTTGCTGTTCGCGGGCGCCGTCGGCAAGTCAGCCCAGTTCCCCCTGCACGTCTGGCTGCCCGACGCCATGGAGGGTCCCACGCCGGTCAGCGCGCTGATCCACGCCGCGACCATGGTCAATGCCGGCGTCTACCTCGTCGCCCGCGCAAATCCGATCTTCGCCGAGGCGCCAGTTGCCATGTGGACGGTGGCGATCATCGGCGTCTTTACCGCCGTCTTCGCGGCGGCCATCGCGCTGACCCAGAACGACATCAAGAAGGTCCTCGCCTACTCGACCGTCAGCCAGCTGGCGTACATGTTCTTCGCGCTTGGCATCGGGGCGTGGACGGCGGCCATCTTCCATCTCGTGTCGCACGGATTCTTCAAGGGCCTGTTGTTCATGGGCTCCGGATCGGTCATTCATGGGGCCGGCGGCGAGCAGGACATGCGCCACATGGGCAACCTGCGCGCGAAGATGCGCTGGACCTACGTCACCATGGTCATCGGCTCGCTGGCGCTGGCCGGGATCCCGATATTCTCCGGCTTCTTCAGCAAGGACGAGATCCTGGCCGAGGCCTTCAACCGCGGCTACCTCGTGTTTTACGTTGTCGGAACCATCGTTGCGGCCATGACGGCTTTCTACACATTCCGCATGATCTTCATGACCTTCTGGGGTGAGTGGCGCGGACCGCGCGCGGTCTGGGATCACATCCACGAGAGCGCTCCGACCATGGTGGCGCCGCTCGTGATCCTGGCGGTGCCGACGGTCGTGCTGGGGCTCATCCTCGGGATCCCGCCCGAGGAGGGCATCATCCACGACTGGCTCGACCCGATCTTCCATGATGTGACGTACGTCGGCGCCCTCCCCGGTTCGATCCTCGACGGCTACAACCAGCGTGGCGAAACTCATCACTTCGAGCTGCTCGGGCTGGGTGGCCTGCTGCTCCTGGTGGGTGCCAGCGTCGCCGCCGCCGGCGTGTTCCTGGCCTACCGCTGGTACGTGCAGCGCCCCGAGTCGGCCGCGCGGTTCGTCGAGCGCATTCCGCTGGGCCTGGGGCCGGGAATGTATCGGGCCAGCGTGAACAAGTACTACGTCGATGACATCTACCAGCTCGTCTGGTCCCGTGGCGGGGTGCTCGTCAGTAACGCGCTGTGGTGGTTCGACGCGAAGGTGATTGACGGCGCGGTCAACGGAGCGGGCTGGCTGGCCACGACTATCGGCGGGGCGCTGCGCAAGGTCCAGACTGGACGGGTCGAGAACTACGGGCTCGGGATCGCTGCCGGCCTTGCGCTGGTGATCCTCGTATATGCCACGGTGGTGCGCTGATGGGCGGCCTCCCAATCCTGACCCTCATCGTCTTCTCGCCGCTGATCGGCGCGCTGGCGCTGCTCCTCGTCCCGGGCCACAACCATCGCGCCGTCCGCTGGGTCGCGCTGGCGGCCGCGCTCGCCAGCCTCGGATTCAGTCTCGCGCTGCTGGGCTACGACCCGGCCGGCGCCGAGTTCCAGTTCCGCGAGGACCTTCCCTGGATCGAAGCCTTCGGCATGCGCTACACGCTTGGCGTCGATGGCCTCTCGGCCGTGCTGGTCCTCCTCACCACGCTCCTGAGCGTGGTGGCCATGTTCTATTCGTGGGACCCGATCAAGACGCGCGTCAAGGAGTATTACGTCACGCTCCTGTTGCTGATGGTGGGCATGCTCGGCGTGTTCGTGTCGCTCGATCTGTTCCTGTTCTACGTCTTCTGGGAGATCAGCCTCATCCCGATGTACCTGGTCATCGGCATCTGGGGTGGTCCACGCCGGGTGTATGCCACGGTCAAGTTCGTCATCTACACGCTCGTCGGGTCGTTGCTGATGCTGGTGGCCATCCTGGCCGTGGCCATCGCGCAGGCCGGTGCCGGCAACCCGTTCACGTTCAGCTACGAGGTGCTGCGCCAATTCGCGTACACCGATGCCATCCAGGCCTTCGGCTTCATCGCATTCTTCCTGGCCTTTGCCATCAAGGTGCCGATGTGGCCGCTGCACACCTGGCTGCCGGATGCGCACGTGGAGGCTCCCACCGCCGGTTCCATCCTCCTCGCCGGCGTGCTGCTCAAGCTCGGCGGCTATGGAT
>JACDHU010000112.1 GCA_013820865.1 Chloroflexota bacterium | reverse complement strand
CGCTCATCACGCGGCCGGACGGGGAGAAGTTCGGTAAGAGCACCGGTTCCACGCTGTGGCTGGATCCGGAGCGAACCTCGCCGTTCGCCTTCTACCAGTGGTTCCTCAACGTCGACGACACCGTTGTCGGCACATACCTGCGCGTCTTCAGCTTCCGATCGCGGGCTGAGATCGAAGAGTTCGAAGCATCGGTTGTTGCTCGTCCGGACGTCCGAGAGGCGCAGCGGTCGCTGGCGTCAGAGGTGACCGCATTGGTGCACGGAGCTGACGCGGCCGCAGCCGCGGCCGAGGCCAGCCAGGCGCTCTTCGGTGACGGTGACCTGGCATCGTTCGATGCCGGCACGCTCGAAACCGCCTTCGCCGACCTGCCGCGTGCGAGCCTTCGCGACCCGATGCCATCGGTCCTTGATCTTCTGGTCGAGTCCGGCCTCTCAGAGAGCCGTGGCCAGGCCCGTCGAACGCTGAATGAGGGAGGCGTCTACGTCAATAATCAGCGGGTGACCGACGCCACCGCCGTTCCTGAGCAATCCGAACTGCTGGCCGGACGTTGGTTGCTGCTCCGACGCGGCAAGCGCAACCTCGCGGTGGCCGAGGTCGCGGAGCGGTGAGGCTCGCGTTCGCCACCGGCGCTCTCGCCTCTGGTTTCGTGGCGGCCGGACTTTCGGCCCTCGTCATCCGGGTCGTCACGGTCGTGACCGGATCGGCCGATCCGTGGTCCGCCGCGCCGTGGGTGGTCAGCGTCTTTGCGGCGGTCGTGGCGGGCGCCACGTACGTCGCGGAAGGCATTGCGTACCGTCGAACGCTCGGCCAGATGCGGGCGACCGGCGAGCCATGGGCGTATCGACCGTAGTCCTGGCGCCTCGGCCGTCAGTGGCCGCGCTCCGGACTGTGGCCGTTGTGCGAGGCGGCTTCCGCCACCACCCGGTCGGCGATGGTCGTCGGCACCTCGGCGTAGTGGTCGACCTTCCAGCTGAATCTGCCGCGGCCCTGCGTGATCGAGCGCAGCTCGGTGGCGTAGTGGAACATCTCGGCCTGCGGGACCTGCGCCTTGAGGTGCTGATGGCCATTGGCCAAATCCATGCCGAGCACCTGCCCGCGCTTCGAGGTGATCTGGCCCATCACATCGCCCATGAATTCATCGGGGACCACGACATCAACCTCGAGGATCGGCTCCAGGAGCGCCGGTGAGGCGGCATCGAACGCTTTCCTCAAAGCCTGGGACGCCGCGACCTTGAAGGCCATCTCGGAGCTGTCGACGGTGTGATAGGAGCCGTCCACGAGCGTCGCGGACAGATCGACCACCGGGTAGCCGGCCAGGATGCCTTCGGCCATCGCCTCGCGCAGACCCTTCTCGACGGCTGGAATGTATTGCTTGGGCACGACGCCACCCACGATCCGGTTGCCGAACTGGAAGCCGGCGCCCATCTCTGCAGGCGCGAACTCGATGACGACGTGCCCGAACTGGCCGTGCCCGCCCGTCTGGCGCTTGTAGCGATTCTCGATGCGCGCCGCCTGCCGAATGGTCTCCCGATACGGAACGCGCGGTGTCGCGGTCTTGACCGATGCCCCGAACTTGCGCTTGAGCCGATCCACGATGACATCGACGTGCGCGTCGCCCATCGCGGTCAGGACGGTTTCGCCGGTTCCCTCCTCTCGCCGGATTTCCACGCTCGGATCCTCTTCGATCAGTCGATGGAGCGCCTGACCCAACTTGTCAAGATCGGCCTTTGACTCGGGCTCGATTGCTATCTGGAGAGAAGGCGCCGGAAAGGCAAGTGGCGCGAACTCCACGGCACCGGCCTGATCGCTGACGAGCGTATCCCCGGCATGCGTCGACGTCAGCTTTGCCACCGCGGCGATGTCGCCGGGACCCACTTTCGCAAGGGTCTCCGTTTCCTTGCCGTGCACGGACAGGAGGTTGCCGATGCGCTCGGACTCGCGGCGTGTCGCGTTGTAGACGTGACCCTGGCCCGAGAGCGTGCCCGATACGACGCGGAAATACGTCAGGCGGCCGACGAACGGATCGGCGCTTGCCTTGAACACCTGGGCGACGAACGGGCCGTTCGGGTCAGGCGTCAGTTCAGTCCCATCTGCCGTGGCACGGGTGCCAACCTCGGCGGGGGAGGGGACATGCTTGACGATCATGTTGATCAATTCGCGAACGCCGATATTCGCCGTTGCCGAACCGACGAAGACCGGGACCACCGAGCCTTCGCGGGTGCCCTTGTGTAGGGCGGCCTCGATCTCGGCGTCGGTGAACGCCTCGCCCTCGAGGTACTTCTCCATCAGCTCATCGCTGGCTTCCGCCGCGGCCTCGACCAGTGCGTCACGCCGCGAATGCTCGGCTCCCTCCATCTCCGGCGGGATTGCGACCTCCTTGGGCTTGCCGCTCTCGTAGACGTTGGCGTGCTCCTCGATGACATCGACGTAGCCGCAAAAAGTCCCCGCGGAACCGATGGGCAAATAGACCGGCGCGATCTTTGGTCCGAAGCGCGCCTTGAGCTGCTCCAGGGTGGCGTCGTAGTTCGCGTTCTCGCGATCCATCTTGTTGATGAAGATCATGCGAGGCAGGCCACGCTCGTCGGCTAGCCGCCAGACCTCCTCGGTGCCGACCTCGACCCCGGCGGACGCGTCGACCACCACGATGGCCGCATCGACGGCGGCCAGCGCCTCAACCACATCGGCCTGGAAGTCTGCATAGCCTGGCGTGTCCACGATGGTGACGCGCACGCCCTCGTGCTCTATGGAGCCGATGGCCAGGTTGATGCTCTGGCTGCGCTTGTGCTCGTCCGGGTCCCAATCCAGCGTGGTGGTACCTGCCTCAACGCTGCCAAGGCGGGCGATCGCGCCGGCGTCGAACAGCATGGCCTCGGCGAGACTCGTCTTTCCCGCGCCACCGTGGCTGATGAGTGCGACGTTGCGGATCCTATCGGGCGTGGTCGGCTTCATCGGTGCTCCTCGCGCATGGTGAGTGGCGAGGCGTCATTATAGGAGCCTCAATGTTCGCTCACGTTGATTACGTCACGGATCCTGCGGCCTCCGATGACCCGATCAGATTCCTGATTGATGCGATTGCGCAGCCCGGATCAGCGCTCCTGCTCGGCATCGGCGTCGTGGTGGCGCTTGCGGGGATCCTGGCCTGGGCACGATGGCGGCCGCTGGATGCGGCGCGGCTCCGGCTCATCGAACGCGCGGAGACCTACAGCGAATACATTCCGTGGATCGTGCGGCTGTCAATCGGGCTGGTGCTGATCGGCTCCGGATTGTCGCGCGTGCTGTTCCTGCCGACGCTTGAGGCCGGCGGCCTGCTCGCGCTGCTGTTGACGACATCCGGCTTCCTGCTGCTGCTCGGCCTGGCCGTGCGGCCGGCGGCGCTGATCGCGCTCGGAACCTACATCGCCACGCTGGTCTTCAATCCTGAACTGGTCATGATGCTCGACGTGGCCGGTGCCCTGAGCGCGGCGGCAATTCTGGGACCGGGCCGGCCCTCGCTCGACGACCTGCTGCGCGCTGCCTTCCCGCGCGGACCCGGCGCACGTGCCGCCAACCAGAATCTCGCGACTGGACGCTACGACGATCTCGTGCCGCTCCTGGTCCGATTTGGCCTCGGCGGCGCTTTCGTCGCGTCCGGAGTCATCGACAAGCTCCTCATCCACGGCCAGGCACTGGCCGCGGTGGAGCGGTACGGTCTGACCGCCGTCGTGCCCGTGGCGCCCGAGCTCTGGGTGCTCGGTGCCTTCCTGATCGAGACCGCGCTCGGGTTGGCCATCGTCCTCGGCGTTCTGACTCGGTTCAGCGCCATCGTCGGCTTTGCCGTGCTCACCCTCGCCCTGTTCGCCCTGCCCGACGACCCGGTCATTGCGCACGTTGCGCTCTTCGGCCTGTCGTCGCTGCTCGTGATCACCGGCGCCGGGCGCTGGAGCGTGGACCGCGCGGTCCTCCAACCGTTGGGGGACAGACTCCGTCACGCGTGATTGGTAGAATCGGCCGCAAGGAGGACCAATGTCAGGTCACAGCAAATGGTCGACGATCAAGCGGCAGAAGGGTGCCAATGACGCGAAGCGCGGCGCCCTGTTCACCAAGCTTGCCCGCGAGATCATCACGGCTGCGCGCAACGGAGGGGCCGATGTCGATGCCAACCATCGGCTGCGCATGGCGGTGGACAAGGCCAGACAGAACTCCATGCCCGCCGACAACATCAAGCGCGCGATCGAGAAGGCAACCGGATCGGGCGCCGATGCCGAGCAGTACGAGGAAGTCACCTACGAGGGGATCGGTCCGGCCAATGTCGCGGTCATCGTGGCTGCCATGACGGACAACCGGAATCGCACGGCCTCCGAGATCCGCAGCACATTCAGCAAGGTCGGGGGCTCGCTCTCGAACGTGGCATGGCAATTCGAACTCAAGGGAGTCATCAGCCTCCCGCTGAACGGCCAGGATCCCGATGACGTCACGCTTACCGCGATCGACGCCGGTGCCGCGGATGTCGGTGCGCCCGAGGCCGGCAGCATCGTCGTCTCCACGGAACCCGGCGACCTCGAGACCGTGCGCCAGGCGCTCGCGGCCGCGGGCCACGAGGCGGAATCAGCCGAGCTGTCGATGGAGCCCACCACGACGATCGCGATCACCGACGAGAAGCAGGCACGAGCCGTCCTCCAGTTCATGGAGCGGCTGGAAGACCTCGACGACGTGCAGAATGTCTATGCCAATTTCGACATTCCTGCCGAGCTCATGGAGCAGCTCGAGGCGCAGGTCGCCTAACCGTCGGTTCGGAGGTAGCCGCTGAGCAGCGCCCCGACGTCGGGCACCATCTCTTGGCGCAGACGGTAGCGCTTCGAGGCAACACCGACCGATACGAGCCCCGCAGAACGCAACACGATCATGTGATGGTGCATCGTCGTCTTGGCCACACCGAACGTCTCGGCCAGCTCCATGAGCGTCTTCTCGCCGTCGGACAGCGCGCGGAGGATGCGGAGGCGCTTTTCGTCGCCGAGCGCCTTCGACAGACGCACCAGGCGCAGGGGTGGCGCATCGGTCTCGGCGCTGACGCTCTCATCGGCTACGGGGAAGGTGATGAGCAGAACGTTTCCAAACTCGGTGTGAGCGACGAGGGGACGGTGCACGAAGCTTGGGACCATGACGACCCGGTCGATGCCCGGGCGCGGCGTGAACTCGACGCCGTTCGTGGCGGCAGTGAAGAACTCTTCCATCGGCAGGTCGCGCATCAGTTCGCGCTTGGCTTCCGCGTCCCGTTCGAGGATCGGCATGACGGTGTCGGACTCGGGCCCCCAGACGCGCTCCGCCCACTCGCCCAGCACCCCGATCAGCTCCCCCTTGAGCTGCTGTCCGTCAGCGGTCAGCACCGCGCGCAGGTAGGTCGTCCACGGCTCCCAATCCGGGTTGGACGTGCGAAGAAACTCGTCCTGCGCCTCGGCATCGCCGCCCACCGCGGCGCAAATGACCGAGGCGGGTGTCATGCGGCGCGTATCGCGTGCGTAGAACTGCACAAGATGCAGCTTGATCTCGTCCGCATCGGTCTGGCGGAGGTGATCGAGAAATGCCGGGATGGTGGCTGGTGCCGGCGCGTCATGCGCGAGCGCGACGAGGTGAATGAAGGTGTCGCAATCATCCTGAGAGACTGCGCGGATGCGACCGATGAGCTCATCCCCGGCCCGCTGACGCGCGGTGTCGATCCACTCGCGGCCGATGTCGTAGGTGTCGGCCTCGGACTCCTCGAGCACGACGGCCATGCTGAGCAGGAGCTCGTAGGCAGGCGAGACCGCGATCGTCACCGAAGGTGGCTCACCGGGTCGTCGCGTGGGGGCCACAGCTTCAGGCAGTCTCGGGGAGGGAGGAGGGGCGAGCGGATCGCTCGACTCGCTCGCCACTCAGATTGGCTCCTGCAGCGATGAGCACGTGGCCGATGCGCACGCGCAGGCTGCCCGTGGCAGGTGCGTGTGATCGGCGTGGTGACATCCGCAGCTGGCGGTGGCGCTCCTGGAGAAGTCGGTCCAGGACCACGGGGCTCGGCATCATCATTGTTCTATCGCCGTCCTTTCGTCCGACTATTTGCTATTCATCCGACTTCTGTCGTATGGAAGGTACTGTACGACTTCGGCTGGATGGTGTCAAGCCGTTGGACGAGAATCTTCGTACAGCCAGTCGGCGAGCAGGTATGCCGCTACCATGCGGAGCGTGATCACGCTCGGCATCGATCCAGGCA
>JACDHU010000111.1 GCA_013820865.1 Chloroflexota bacterium | reverse complement strand
ATCCGCTGCGCTACTTCTAGTTCCTCGCCGGGCGCTCCGCCCCTCGCGCGCATGCTCGGTGCCTGATGTTCTCTGATCGTGCGAGGATCCTGGTGGCCGGCGGCGCCGGCGGAGACGGAGCGGGGACGTTCCGCCGTGAAGCGCACGTGCCGCGCGGCGGCCCCGATGGCGGTGATGGCGGGAACGGTGGCAGCGTGACGCTGGTTGTCGAGGCCGGCATGACCACGCTGGGTGACTTCAAGCGCCAGCGCCACTTCAGCGCCACGGATGGTGGACGCGGCGCCCGCCGCAAGGCAAACGGCCGCAACGGCGCCGACGTCACCGTGCGCGTACCACCCGGCACCGTTGTGCGCTCCCACCCCGACGGCGAGTTTCTTGGCGAGTTGATGGAGGCCGATGCGCGCCTGGTCGTCGCCCGCGGCGGTCGCGGTGGCCGCGGCAATGTCCATTTCGCGAGCTCGACGCACCGCGCGCCGACGCATGCCGAGAAGGGCACGCCTGGCCATTCGGGCTGGATCGAGCTTGAGCTGAAGCTGATCGCCGATATCGGTCTCGTGGGCGCGCCCAACGCGGGCAAGTCGACGCTGCTGGCCGCGCTGACCGCCGCGCGTCCCGAGGTTGGGGCCTACCCGTTCACGACGCTGACACCCAATCTCGGCGTGATCGACCTGGACGAGGAACGTACCGCGGTCATCGCCGATATGCCCGGCCTGATCGAGGGCGCCAACGAGGGGAAGGGGCTCGGCCATCACTTCCTGCGCCACGTCGAGCGAACGCGAATGCTGGTCGGCGTCGTCGACGGTGCGGCGCGAGACCCGGTCGAGGAGTGGCGCGCGGTGGCCGATGAGCTGCGCCTGCACGACGCAAGCCTCATGGAGCGTCCGATGCCGCTCGTCGTCACCAAGCTGGACCTGGCCGAGGCGAGCGAACGCTGGCCGGAGCTGCGCAAGGCCCTGCGGGCCGATGGGATCGAGCCGATCGGCGTCAGCGCCCACGATGGGACCGGGTTGAAAGCACTCCATGCCACACTGGTGACCACGCTCGATGCGGCACTCTCCAAGGCCATCGAGGACCCGGCACCCGACGAGATGCGGATTCATCGCTTCGATCCGCTGGCCGAAGGCTGGCAGGTCACCCCGGAGGATGGCGGCTTCCGCGTCAGCGGCCGTCGCATCGAGACGGCGGCTGCTCGTACGGACTTCGAGAACGACGAATCGCGCGATCGGTTCTGGCGCATGCTCGAGCGATTGACCATCGACGTCGAGCTGCGCAAGGCGGGCGCCGGTCCGGGCAGCATGGTGCGCATCGGGCGCACCGAGCTCGAGTGGGGTGACGAGGATTGATCATGTCGCTCGTGGCGCCCGAGCCGGCTGAGGTCGCCGAACGTCGCCGGATCGGCGTGCTGGGCGGAACGTTCGACCCGCCGCACCTCGGACACATGTGGCTCGCCACGCTGGCCGCCGACGCCATCGGTCTCGACCGGGTGCTGTTCATGCCGGCCGCCCAGCCTCCGCACAAGGGCGGTCAACTCGTGACGCGCGCAACGGATCGGCTGTTGATGACGCGCCTGGCCATCACCGGCGACCCTGCGTTTGAGCTGAGCGCGATCGAAATGGAGCGACCCGGGCCGTCGTACACCATCGACAGCGTGGACGAGCTGGAGCGCGCTCATCCCGACGCGAAGCTGTTCCTCATCATGGCCGCCGATTCACTGGAGCAGATTGACACCTGGCGCGAGCCGGATCGGCTGTTGGAGCGGATCGAGTGGGTGGTCGGGCCGCGGCCGAGGACCGCTCTTCCGGATCGGTCCGCGCTGGAGGATCGGTTCGGCGCTGCCGCCTCACGAATTCATCTGCTGGAAGGACCGTCGCTGGATGTGAGCAGCTCCGAGATTCGCCACCGGGTGGCGGCCGGGAAGGCCATCCGGTACCTTGTGGCGAGCGGCGTCGAAGAGCTGATTGTCGAGCGAAGGCTCTACCACCGTGGCTGAAGGGGAAACTGCATCGGTGACCGAACCGGAGCGCGTGGAGATCCCGGCCGATGCCGCCGAGCTGGCGCATCGGATCGTGGAGATTGCGTCAGACAAGAAGGGCAACGACATCGTGATGCTGCGCATGGCCGAGCTCACGACCATGGCTGATTTCTTCGTCATCTGTTCGGGCCGATCCGATCGCCAGGTGCAGGCGCTGGCCGGCGCCATCGTGAATGAGCTGCGCGACGATGGTATCCGTCCGCGCGGCACCGAGGGCCGCCAGTCGGCACGCTGGGTGCTCCTCGACTTCGGATCGGTCATCGTGCACGTCTTCGCCCCCGAGGAGCGCGAGTTCTACGGCCTCGAGCGCCTGTGGAGCAATGCCGTCCAGGTCGTCCGCGTCGTCTGACGCCCGGAAGTACCGGGCTGGTACCGACGGAGTGGCCCATCGGTCCCATTGAGAGGGCTGACCAACCTTCGCATGCTGCGGTACATGACCGCCCAGCCGCGACTCTCGCGACCGATCGAGACCTGCCGCTTCTGCGATGGAGCGCTGGTGACGAGCGTGTACGACACCATCTTCCGCGACCCAGAAGCCGATGAGCGCCTCTTCTTCGCCATCCCCGGCGCGCTGTGCGTGCCCTGTCGCCAGCTCTACGTCGACCAGCAGCTGATCGGCATCCTGGGGCTCGACGGCGCCCGTTGCACCTTCGCGATCGAGTCGGATCGCGTTCTCACGGCGGGCCAAGCCGGCGCCGCGTAGGCCCCGCTCCAAGCTGAAGAGGCCGACCGATTTCTTGCGTGGCTGGTTCGTTCCGCCACGATGGTTTCGGATCCTTCCGGACCGCCGCCGATCCACGCACGCGATCCCGACGACGATTATCTTCTCGGCCTGGCAGCTGCGTGCGGCGCCATCCTCGTGTCAGGCGATCAAGACCTGCTGGAACTGGCCGCCCTGGATCGGCCGATCCACGCACCGGCGAGCTTCCTCACCTTGCTGCGCTGAGGAGAATGCGGGCTCACCGCGCCCGTGCAGCGAGCAGGTGTTCCCCGAGCCAGGCGACGAGGGCGGGCTCTTCGGCCATCACGTTCGTCTTGATGGCGACGTCGGCCTCCCACAGACCGATGAGCATCGCATCCAGCTCTTCGCCCTTGTAGCGCCGAGCTGCGTCCACCAGCCGCTCGGCCATGCGGGCATTGCCCCGCGCGATGCGCTTCGCGATCTCGTTCGGCGGCGTCTTGGCCGCTGCCAGGTCGCGGGCCACGATCAGGTCGCTGACCCGTCCTGCCAGCGAGGCGAGGATGCGCAGCCCCGGCTGCCCCTCCGCCAGCGCGCGCCGCAGCGCATCAGCCGCCGCCGCTGGCTCGCGGCGGTCGATGGCGTTGGTGACCGCGAAGACCGATGCCGGCCGCGTGTCGGCGGTGAGCGCCTCGACGTCCTCGACGCTGATCGGCCGGTCGCCCGCGTAGGTCGCGAGCTTGCGCAGCTCGCCGTCGGCGATGCGCGTCATCTCGCCGCGCTCGATGTCAGTCTCCCAGATGGCGCCCCCGATGCGCTCGGCCAGGATGTGTGCCGCCCGCATCTCGATCTTCGCGCCGATCCGCGGGGCATGGCTCGTGATCCAGCCGCGCAGTTCGCCGCGGCGTGGCGCGTTCTGCTCCTCGATCCTACCGCCCCGTACCTTCACCATCTCGGCCAGCTTCTTGAGCAGCGTCGGCGGCTTGGTGATGTCGCGCGAGGGTCGCTCTTCGAGGAGCGCCAGCGCCGATCCCTCCGGCAGGTCGCTCACCAGCGCCAGCAGCCGATCCGCCGCGGCGGTCGAGCGCCCGGCGGCCTTGAGCGGCTGGCGCAGCACGGCAAGGTGGACGCCGAACATGCTCATCGTGCCGGCCTCCAGCCGGGCGCGGTCGATGGCGGCCTCGTCCGGCGTGCGCTCAGGCACGATCTCGATCCGCTCGGTGGCGCCCACCTCGGTTGCGAAGGCGCGCATGGCGGTGTCGAGTCCAAAGCCATCATCACCGTGCAACAGCAGGAGCGCCACGGTCATGCGGCACCCCGGCACGTTTCGCCCGGGGGGTGAAATCCGCGACCGAAACGGCTCATGCACCGGCCTCCCACGCGGCGCGCAGGCGGGCAACAAGGTCATCCACGGACAGCCCAACCGCATCGGCCAGCTCCGCTTCAAGGGCATGCGCGGGCCGCCGCGCCGATTCGATCGAGCCGGCGTGCTCGGGATGGCGCAGCTTCATGTCGTCCAGCCGCTCGTCGATGGTCATGAATGCCTGGGCCACGTGCCGGTCCGCCACGGCCACCAGGACGGATGGCCAGCCGATCGGAAAGCGCTCGTCGTCCAGCAGGGCGGTGATCGGATGGGAGGCGACCGGCATGGCGAGCTCCTCGTGGCCGAGTTCCTCCAGGCGGCGTGCGCCGATGATGCCGTGCTCGCCCCCGGTGCGACGGACCTCGACCTTGTCGATGTCGTGCAGCAGGGCCGCCGCTTCGACCAGCGCGACGTCGACCGGGACGCCTGCGCCCGCCACGAGCTCAGCGGCGGCCACGGCAACCCGAGCAACGCCCTCGGAATGAATGACGATCCCATCGGGCAGGTCCTGCTCGTCGAGCAGGCGCCGGGCGCTGGATCGGTCGGGAACGGCCATGGACCGATGCTACCCGTCCGCGCGGCGCCGTGGACCGGGCGGGACGCGCTCAAGCCGTGATCGGTCCGCACCTGATAGCTGGAGCCGTCGCTGACGACCTCGATGTCGCCATCGGTATCAGTGCGCAGGACGGTTATTTCGGGGTGCGCAGCGAGGGCCGCCAATGTCTCCGACGCCGGGTGACCGTACTCGTTGCCCTCGCCCGAGGAGATGGTGGCGACCGTCGGCCGTGTGGACTCCAGCAGCTCCGGGCTCGTCGACGAGTGTGACCCGTGATGGCCGACCTTGAGCAGATCCACCGGGGCCAGCAGGCCGCGTGAGATCAGCATCGATTCGACCGGTTCCTCGGCGTCGCCGGTGAGCAGGGCGGTGAAACCGCCATGCCTCACGACGAGCACGACCGAACCGTTGTTGATGTCGCCCTCGGGGAGGGGAGCGGCCGCATCGGCATCGGTGGGGTAGAGCACTTCGACCGTCGTGGCGACGCCGAGCTGCCAGATCTGCCCGGTCCGCGCCAGGGTGAGCGGCACGCCGGTGGCGGTCGCATCGGCCACCAAGCGTTCGTTGGCCGTATTCTGAAAGGCAATCCCCGCGTGCAGCACTGCGCCCACTTCGAAGCGATCGAGGACCTCGATCAGGCCGGCGACGTGGTCCTGGTGCGGATGCGAGAGCACCAGCAGGTCAAGCCGGCGCTCGGGGTATCCGAGGTTGGCACCCAGGCGTCGCAACGTGAGTTCGGGGTCGGGGCCGCCGTCCACGAGCATGGTGGCGCCATCGGGGGCCTGGACCAGGATCGCATCGCCCTGGCCGATGTCGAGAGTCGTCACATGCAGGCGCCCATCGGGGCGTCCCGCAACGGTGACAATCAGCAGGACGGCCACGAGCAACCCGGCCGCGGGCAGTGGATGGACGAGACGAGCGAGCCCGGCCATCGCACCAGTCATGGCCTCGTCCGGAACTTTCGATGGCTCTTCGGTTGGCGTGGCATCCCGCATGGCCCAACTGGCGAGCGCCAGGATCGGCAGCCAGGCGATGGCGATCGGGCCGGGAATGCTGACGTCAACCGCGGCCAGCGGGACCGATGCGACGAGGTGCCCGACCGAGATCATGGCCAGCAGCACGAGCCAGCTGGATCCGCCGAGGAACCATCCGATGGCGTCGCCCATCGGCCCGAGCGGCAGGGCCGACAGCACCGCGCCGCCCATTGCGGTCAACGCGCTGAACAGCATCGCCAGGGGGACGAGGGGAACGACGAGCACGTTCGCGATCGGCGCGACGAGCGAAAGGCGCTCGAAGTTCACCAGGATCACGGGCAATGTCGTGAGCTGCGCTGCCATGGTCAGGGCGACTGGCTCGCGAATCCAGCCCGGCCATGAATCCAGCCGGCGCTCGAACCACCGGCCGAACCAGATGAGGCCGGCCGTCGCCAGCAACGACAGCTGGAATCCGACATCCCACAGGACCGATGGAGCGGCCAGCAGCATGACGAGCGCCGCCAGGCCCAGGGCGGAGGTCGCGTGTGCCCGGGAGCCACCGAGCCGCCCGATTAGCATGGCCGCCGCCATCAGGGCGGCGCGCACGACCGATGGACTGGCTCCGGTGAG
>JACDHU010000110.1 GCA_013820865.1 Chloroflexota bacterium | reverse complement strand
TTCAACGACGAGGCGAAGACGCTCGACGCCTCGCTCTACGGGCGGCGGATGTTCGAGATCATGACCGACTATTGGCCGACTGCAGAGGATGATCCATCGGCGGCCGATGCCGAGCGGGAGTTCGCACGCATCTGGAAGCCGATGCCAAAGATTGTCTTCTCGACGAGCCTCGACCACGTTGAACACAACGCCCGCCTGGTCAGCGGCGACGTCGGCAGCGTGCTCGAGGAGCTCCGGGCAGAGTTCGATGGCGATTTTGACATCGGTGGTCCGAACCTGGCGGGTCAGTTCGTCCGGCGCGGGCTGGTGGACGTGTACCACCTGATCGTGCACCCGGTCGTCCTGGGTGCCGGCACGCCGTACTGGCCGCAGCTGGACGCGCCGCTGCCGCTGCGGATCACGGGAACGCGGACCTTCGCCTCCGGCGCCCTCCTGACCTCCTTCGAGCGGGGCTAGTAGGGCCACAGTCAGGGCGTGACGCGAACGCCCTTGCGTTGGTATCGGGCGTCATACACACACTGCGCATCACGTGGGCATTTGGCAAAAGATCGGGTCGGACGTTGACACCTGCCCTCCCGCGGAGCGGCTGACACCAACCGAGAGAAGCGGCCGTGGACGGCGCCGACTCACCCGGCGAGCCTCCATGGACCGATCGCCGAATCAGGCGGGCCCATCGCTGCGGCGTGCCTCCCCGCGGTCACGTTCGGCGTCGGCCATGGCGCGCTCGTGCGCCGCCTCACCCTCGGCACCCCGGCGACGCTGGTCGAGCTCCTCGAGCAGCCCCGCCCGGGCGTACATCACCAGCGTGTCACCGCTCCGCACCTCCGTTACGCGCGTCGGCACGCCCAGGTACACGCCGTCCGGTCGCGTCACGCCCAGGACGATTACGCCTTCCTTCCGCAGCGCAAGATCGGCGAGGGTACGGTCGGTGAGCCAGTGGTTCGCGGGAACGGCGAACTCGGTGATCACGAAGTCGCCACCCAGGCGAAGAAGGCTCGCGTAGTCGTGGACATCGATCTCGGTGAAACGGCTGAGTGCCGACATCGTCGCCGCGGTGATGCCACGATCCACCCACGTCGAGGTGGCGAACAGCCAGAGCGACACGATGCCGATGGCGAGCACCCCGATGCGGCCCCAGGGGCCCTCGCTCTCCGAGGGCTGCACGAATGCGAGCACGATCGAACCGATGACGGCCGCGATGCCGGCGCTTCCCAGCAACATGAGCATCATGACGATCCGGCGACGGACCGGGTGGCGGACGACCGACTCCGATTCGGTCGTCGTAAACCCCGCTCCGGTCAGGGCAGATCGCGCCTGGAAGCGCGCGGACTCGCGCGACAGTCCGGTTGCCGTGAGCGCGATCGTCGCGATCCGGGTGATCATCAGCGAAACGAAGATCACGACGAGCAGCGACAGGATCGCGGTCACGCGCGCGCCATCGGCAAGTCGCCCTCGGCCCATTCAGGCCGTGCGCCGAGCGTGTCATCGCGGGTCCCGGTTCGCACGGTGCATCTCATGCCGCCAAGCGTACCGCCGCTCGATGGCCCACGTTGGGGCCGTGACCTCGATTGCGCGGATGGTCGAGATCGTCCTCCCAGCCCATGTCGGATCCCGCCGGAAACCATCGGCCGATGGGCGGATGGCCAGCTTTTCTTCGGTCAGGGCCGCGATGGCCCCGCGCAGACGGCGGTTGTACTGCGGCCACATGTCGTAGGAGAGTCGCATCATCGTCATCCTCAGTCCCACAGGTTGATCTGCAGCAGGCCGGCGATCCCGAGCGCCTCGTTGACCTCGGCAGTGTGGGAAATGTCGTGAGCGAACACGCGCTGGATGACCGCGCCTCGGCTATGGACCCACGTACCGTCCCATTCGGGGCGACGGATCTCCTCGTGGAGCATATCAAGCGTCCATCGGTCCAGGCAGCCCTCGACGATGCGGAAGGTCGAGTCGAGGGCATCGACCAGCTGACCGGCACTGAGCACGTGCTCAAGGTCGTCGTCTCCCGGGCAGTTGTATGTTGCGTTCGTGAATGGCGTCGTCTCCGCGCCGGGCTCACCGGCGAAGTCACACAGCCAGAACACGCGCTGGCAGGCGGTATGGCCGACGGTCGCCCAGAGCGGCCATCGGTCCGGGGAGGGCTTGATCGCGAGCTGCTCATCGGTCAGAGCGGCGACCGCGTCGCAGAAGAGCCGGTTGTACTCGGGCCACTTGCTGTACGCCGGTCGTATCGTCTGGTTGCTCATGCCGCCCACCGTACCTCTCCATTCCTGTCGGAACCTGTCACCTTCGCGGCCTAGCATGGACCCATGAACGTCAGCGAATGGCTGCTCGACTCCGCCGAGAGCGCCCGCGTTAGGTCATTTGACGTCTTAGTGGGCATTAGGCGGAGGATGACCCGGACTTGGACCGATGACGAGCGTGGGATGTCCTCTCGCCATGCTCATTTCTCGCCTATTGCCCGTCAGTACAGCAATTGACCCAACCGATGGCCGGCGCGGGCGATACGCCTCCCCCCGGGACATACGGCGCATCGCATAGGGCAACGAACCAGGGCCGAGAGACGTCTATTGACATCCAATTCCATACAACCGTATGGTTGTATCAATGAACACCGCGACTGACGTCGATCGCGTCTTTGCCGCGCTGGCGGATGCCACGAGACGTGACATTGTTCGCCGGGCGATCGACGGCGAGGAGGGCGTCGCCGAGCTCGCCGACCACTACCCCATGAGCTTCGCAGCAGTCCAGAAGCACGTGGCGGTGCTCGAGCGGGCGGGCCTGGTCACCAAGCAGCGCATCGGCCGTCGCAAAGTTGTCCGCACCAATCTCGCGGGGCTGCGCGTGGCGCGCCGCCTGATGGACCAATACGAGGAGCTATGGCGCGGTCGGATTGACCGCATGACCGACCTCATCGCCGACACGAAGGAGACACACGCATGACCGTCACCGCCGTCCACAAGGATCCCGATGCCCTGACCATGACTGTCGACGCCGAGTTCGCCGCATCGGCCGAGCGGGTGTGGCAGCTGTGGGCCGACTCGCGCCAGCTCGAGCGCTGGTGGGGTCCGCCGACCTACCCGGCCACGGTGGATGCGCACGATCTGCGCCCTGGCGGCCGCGTGGAGTACCACATGACCGGACCCGATGGCGACCAGCCGCGCGGCTACTGGGACGTCGTCGAGGCCGAGCCGCCGCATCGGCTCGTCTTCCGCGACGGCTTCGCCAATGACGACGGCACGCCGAACACCGATCTGCCGGGCACCGAGAGCCAAGTGACGATCGAGGCGATCGGCGACGGCCGCACCCGGATGTCGATCCACAGCATCTTCCCGAGCGCAGAGGCCATGGAGCAGCTCGTCGCCATGGGCATGGAGGAGGGCATCACGCAGGCGGTCGGCCAGATCGACGCCATCCTCGCGGAGGACAAGGTCGCGCAGGGATGACCAAGGCATCGGCCACCTACCGAAGGGTCGTCCGATGACTTTCGCCCGTCAGCCGAGTCTTCTCAACAACAATGATCAACCCAAGGAGAGAACATCGTGACCACGGCCGCGATCAAGACGACGACACAGACCCTGGACGTGCCCGGAGCAACGCTGACCTACGACGTGCGGCGAGGATCGGCCGACGAGCCCGTCCTGTTCCTCATCGGGTCACCGATGGGCGCCAGCGGATTCGGCAGCCTGGCGAGCCACTTCGCCGACCGGACGGTCATGACCTACGACCCGCGTGGCGTCGATCGCAGCACGAAGCCTGATCCGACGTCGCAGTCCACGCCGGACGAGCACGCGAACGACCTGCATCGGCTCATCCAGGAGGTGGGCGGACCGGTCGACCTGTTCGCAAGCAGTGGCGGCGCGGTGAATGCGTTGGCGCTGGTCGCAAAGCACCCCGAGGACGTGCGGACGCTCGTCGCACACGAGCCGCCGCTCGGCTCGATCCTGCCCGACCGCGAGGCCGCGCTGGCGACCTGTCGCGCGGTCGGCGAAACGTACCAGCGCAGTGGATTTGGCGCGGGCATCGCGCACTTCATCGCGGTCGTCAGCCACAAGGGACCGATGACGGACGAGTTCGCCCGCCAGCCGGGCCCGGACCCACAGATGTTCGGGATGCCGGCCGAGGACGACGGATCCCGGACCGATGCGCTGCTCGGCCAGAACATCGTGACGTGCACGCACTACGAGCCGGACTTCGACGCCCTCCGTACCGCATCTACCCGGATCGTCATGGCCGCCGGCGTGGGATCGGAGACGGAGATGGCGAACCGAGGAGCGCACGCCGTCGCCGATCGGCTGGGCACGGAGCCAGTCGCCTTCCCAGGCGATCACGGCGGCTTCCTCGGAGGCGAATACGGCCAAACGGGCGAGCCCGACGCCTTCGCGGCGAAGCTGCGCGAGATTCTCGAGTAGCACTGACCGATGCAGGTGACCGGTCGAGGTCAGCTGACGGCCAGATATCGCATTCATGTCGGAACCTGTCACCTACCCGATGCAGAATGGTCACATGACTGTGATCGATTGGCTCCTCGACTCCGATCCCGCCATCCGCTGGCAGGTGATGCGCGACCTGACCGATGCGTCCGCCGAAGACGTCGCCGCCGAGCGTGCGAGGATCGCCACCGAGGGATGGGGAGCCCAGTTACTTGCTGCCCAGGACCCGGATGGCCGATGGGGCGGCGGCACGTACTTCCCCGAGTGGATCTCCACGGAGGCGACGCTCACCCTGCTGTACCGGTTCGGCCTGGATCCGGTGGGCGAGGAGGCGCGGCGGGCGATCGCGCCGGTGCACGAGGCGGCTCGGTGGGACTACGACCCGAATCTCCGGTTCTTCGAGGGTGAGGTCGAGCCCTGCATCAACGGCCGGGCAGTCGCCATCGGTGCCTACTTCGGCCAGGACGTGCGCGGGATCGTCGACCGGCTCCTGACCGAGCAGATGGCGGACGGCGGCTGGAACTGCGAGCAGGAGAACGGCTCGACGCGCGGCTCGTTCGACTCGACGCTCAACGTGCTCGAGGGACTACTGGAGTACGAGCAGTCCAACGGGGCGAACGGCGACGTTGCGGCGGCGCGCGTTCGGGGCGAGGAGTACCTCCTTGAGCGGGACCTGCTCCGCCGGCTGTCGGACGGCGAGATCGGGCAGAAGCGCTGGCTCTTCATCGGCTTCCCAAACGCGTGGTTCTACGACGTCGCGCGCGTCGTCGACTACTTCCGGCAGGCAAGGCCGGCGGCGGACGACCGGATGACGGAGGCGCTCGACATCCTCGAGTCGAAGCGAGATGCCGACGGTCGCTGGCCCCTGGACCACGCCTACCACGACAGGCTGCCGGTGGATCTCGGGGAGTCCGAGGGCAATCCGAGCCGATGGATCACGCTCCGTGCCCTGCGCACTCTCCACTGGGCGGGCCGATGGAAACCGGAGGCCGCGACGGCCGAGCCCTCGTGAGGACTGACATCCGCGTCGTCCCCGCCAACAAGGCATCGTGCGAGGATCTGCTCGCCGTGTTCGGAGATCGTGGCTCGCCGGCGACCTGCTTCTGTCAGCGGTACAAGCTCCACCCGGGCGAGGCGTTCTCGAAGTTCCCGCGCGACGAGCGCCGCGAGCGGCTCCGAGGGCAGGCGCGGTGCGGTGACCCGTCTGCAGACGCCACCAGCGGCATCGTGGCCCACCTCGACAGAGAGCCAGTCGGATGGTGCGCGGTGGAGCCGCGTCCAGCCTACTTCGGGCTGGCGCGGGTCTACCGCGTTCCGTGGGAAGGGCGGAACGAGGACCGATCCGACGGAAGCGTTTGGTCGGTCACCTGCGTCCTCGTCCGCGCCGGCTTTCGCAGCAGCGGAATCACGTACGCGCTCGCCGCCGCGGCGGTCGAGCACGCGCGGGCACGCGGCGCGAGGGCGCTGGAGGCATATCCCTATCGCACCGCGGTCGGTGAGGTCACCTGGGACGAGATCCACCCCGGCAGCGAGAGCATCTTCGCCGCCGCCGGGATGCGAGAGGTCTCCCGCCCGGGGAAGCGTCGACTCGTGATGCGCATTGACTTCGATGGCACGCTATCCAACCCATCCACCAGCACCGAGGAGAGACATGGCTGAACAATCCGCACCGATCATCCTGGTCCCGGGCTTCTGGCTCGGCGCATGGGCATGGAATGACGTGGCGAATACGCTCCGCGCCGATGGTCACGACGTCACCGCGATCACGCTCCCCGGCCTCGACTCCATCGACACGGACCGCTCTGGGATCACGTTCGCGGACCACGTCGACGCTATCGTCGA
>JACDHU010000109.1 GCA_013820865.1 Chloroflexota bacterium | reverse complement strand
GGGATCCCGTATCTCGTCACCTCTGCCCAGAGCAGCCACCCGCGCGACGAAGAGCGACTCGATACGCGGCCGCGCATCAGCAAGCCCTTCCATCTCGCCGCAGTCATGGAGATGATCGACGCTGGCTGCCTGGAGGGGCTCGCCGCGGCCAAATAGTGGTGTCGGCGTGCACCAACACAACCCGTGATCGGCAGACGGCTTGCATACGCATCGGTCGCAACCGAACCGATGCGTAACCCGCAAGCCCGAGAGAAGACCACTATCGATGCAGCCTAAAGCGCTCACATCCGTCGAACACCGCCCGAATCGAGTCCTGGTCGCCCTGGCAGCCGCCTGGATGATCCTCTCGCTCGCCATCGGGGGTGCCGTCCACGCCGACACGAGCTCTCAGACCGATCCCGCTCCCGTCGTCTCAGGCTCCGTCGAGGGCTGAGTCCCGGTCGGTCCCGGCCGCGGGTCATCGAGGCGCTAGACTCGATGACCCATGAGCCTTCGAGCGGAACTGATCCGTGCCATCGCCGATGCCCGCGACCGCGCGGTCACTGACGGCAGCCTGGCCATTCCGTCGGACGTCGAACTCCCCGCCATCGGTCTCGAAAAGCCGGCCAAGCCCGAGCACGGTGACTGGGCCAGCAACGTCGCCATGCAGCTCACCCCGGTTGCCCGCACTGCGCCAATGCGCATTGCCCAAATCATCAGCGACCACCTTGACCACCATCCGGCCATCGCGGAGGCGAGCATTGCGGCTCCCGGATTCCTCAATCTTCGCCTCGACCCGCGGTGGGTCGCCGGCCAGGTCGGACCCATCCTCGACGTCGAACCGTCGTACGGGCGCGAGACCACGACGCACCCGCGCTCGATCAACGTCGAGTTCGTGAGCGCCAATCCGACCGGTCCGCTGCACGTCGGCAACGCCCGCGGCGCCTTCGTGGGCGACGTGCTGTCGCGCGTACTCGCTGCGGCGGGCCATCAGGTGACGCGCGAGTACTACTTCAACGACTTCGGGGCGCAGGTCATCAACCTCGGCCTTTCTGTCCTGGCGCGCCGACACAGCACCGACCTTCCCGAAGACGGGTACCACGGCGCATACGTCGAAGAGCTCGCCGCCGAGATGCCGGACGAGCTTGCGTTACGGGCGGCAGAGACCCCGGATGACGCCGGGATACTGATCGGTCGATGGGCTTCCGAACGAGTCCGCGCCGGCATCGAGGCCAGCCTGGCCCGACTGGGGGTCACGTTCGACGTGTGGAAGGAAGAGAGCTCCCTCCATGATGAGGGCTGGGTCGAGCGAGCCGTGACCCGCCTTCGCGAGAGCGGCCACATCCACGAGACCGATGGCGCCACATGGTTCCGATCAACCGACTTCGGTGACGACAAGGACCGCGTCATCGTTCGCTCCAACGGGCAACCAACCTACTTCGCGTCGGACATCGGTTACGTCACCGAGAAGTTCGACCGTGGCTTCAGCGAACTCATCTACATCTGGGGCGCCGATCACCATGGCACCGTCGCTCGCGTCCGGAACGCCGCGCAGGCCATGGGCTACGACCGCGAGGCGGTGCGCATGCTGCTCATCGCCTGGGTCCGCTTCGTGCGTGACGGTGCCGAGATCCCGATGAGCAAGCGATCCGGCGAGTTCATCACCCTCGACGACGTCCTGAACGAGGTCGGCGTGGACGCCGCTCGCTGGTTCTTCAGCTCGCGCGCCTACACCACCGGGATCGACTTCGACCTCGAGCTGGCGAAGAAGCAGGGCAACGAGAATCCCGTCTATTACGTGCAGTACGCGCACGCGCGGGCGTCATCCATCCTGCGAATCGCCGCCGACGCCGGCCTGGCCCCGGATGCATCGAGCGCGGGTGAGCTGCTATCACATCCGGCCGAGCAGGCATTGGTCCACCACCTGCTTGACTTCCCTGATGCGCTTGCCCAGGCCGCCGAACGGCGCGAGACGCACGAGGTGCCGCGCTACGCGTACGAGCTGGCCACCGCGTTCAGTGCCTTCTACCGCGACTGCAAAGTCCTGACCGATGACGTCGCGCTGTCATCCGCCCGCCTTGCCCTGGTCGACGCCACGCGATCGGTGCTCGCCAACGTCCTCGACCTGCTCGGAATCTCGGCCCCCGACTCCATGTAGGCACCAGTGACCGACCTAATTCACGGCCGACTGCACCTCGGCAAGCAGGTCGTCGGTCGAAGCGTGGACGACCAGGACCTCGGTCTCATTGATGGCCACGACCTCCGCCGGGAAGGGTAGCGCGTCGACCACGGTCTCGTAGGCATCGGCGAATTCGGTCGCATCTTCGGGCGTCTCCCAGGCCAGGCGCCAGACCATGGCGAACTGCTCGTCCGGGCCAGACAGGGTGATAGCGCGGTCGCCACCCCACCCATCGGCGGCCGCCGACGCCGTCTCTGCCCCGAAGTGGTCGAGCATGATGCCGATGCTGGCCTGGCCCACCGGTGACGAGTCGATCTCCTCCCACCCGTCGCCGAGCTCGGCAACGAGATTCGGGAGCTGCACGTCGACCGGCTGCTCCCGTTGGTTCCAGCTTTGCAGGGTCGGGTCCATGACCTGCTCAGTCGAATCGGGCGGATCGGCGTAGGCGGCATCCACCTCGGTGAAGTCGGGTGCCAGCGGATCGCCTGACATCGCGCCGACCCACACCTGTCCGGTGGTGTACGGGAACTGAAGCTGGTTGAGCATCCAGGATGGAATGCCGGTGGTGTCCGGCAGGATCGTGTCGGTCCCGATCTGCAGCAACTCCTCGGGGCCCAGGTGCTTGAGCGCCCACGCCAGCATGGTCACGGTCGCATCGCCCTCGATCAGCGTGATGCGCGCCAGGGACCGATCATCCTCGCCGACTGCATCGGTCTCAAGCGTGTCGAGGCCGAAAGCGGCGTCCTGGAGGGCGTGCGTGTACTCGTGGGCGTAGGTGAGCTTGGCCGCGGCATCCAGGCCGGCATCGGTCACGACCACCATGCGCTGGTCGGTCTCGTCGTAGAAGCCGAGCACCTGATCGCCCAACAATTGAAGCTGGAGTTCCGCGACGTCCTCGTCCGGACCGAGCAACCCGAATGCCCGCAGCACGAAGTTGTCGCGCTCGCGCTCATCCGGCGAGTATTCGTCATCAAAGAGCGCCTGGAGCTCGACCCCGAGCTCGGCTCGTGTGATGAGATCGGCAGGACCGATCCCGGCCGACGGCAGCCCCCGGATGGCGATGACCTGCTCCTCGATCTCGGACAGCATGGCGAGGACTTCTTCGTCATCGGGCGATGGCGGTCCGGCGCTCGAGGTCGGTTCTGGGGACCCCTCGCCGGTGCTCGGCTCGGTGCTCGGGCTCGCGCTCGGCTCAGCACTTGCGCTGGGGCCGGGGCCGGGGCCGATGGCGATCGGCCCACCAGCAGCCCCGAGTGCCAGAACGGTGATCCCGACGACGACGATGAGCGCGACCGCGATGGCGGCAACGCGTTGGAGGGCAGACATCGGCGCATTCTCGCATGCCTGATCGGAGGCGCCGAACGTTCACGTTTCTTAAGGTGCGGCAAGCCTCCGGTTTAGAACGCCTGCCTAGTCTTCAATCTGCGAGATGGAAATCCACCAGGGTTTCTACCTCCACCCTCCCTCCTGCGAGCCCCGGTGTCATTGGGCGGACACCGGGGCTCGTGCTATGTCGCGCAACGAGGACCGATCCCGCACCGATCCACGCTGCTACCATCCACTGACCGATGGAGATCACCTGGTACGGACGTGCCTGCTTCCGACTCAAGGGCAAGGACGCCACCGTCATCACCGACCCCTGCCCCCCGTCCACGGGCTTCGTTGCCGGCAAGCATGATGTCGAGCTGCTCACCATGAGCCACGATCATCCCGACCACACGTACACGCGCTCCATCACCGCTGGCCTGACGCTCACCCGCCCAGGGGAGTACGAGTTCAGCGACCTGCTCATCACCGGGGTCCGGACCTATCACGACGGCGAGGCCGGCCAGGCGCGCGGCGACAACATGGTCTTCTCCTTCGAGATCGATGGCGTCCACATCGCCCATCTCGGCGACCTCGGCCATCTCCTGACCGAGGAGCAGGTCACCGAGCTCGGCCCGGTCGACGTGCTGCTGGTTCCGGTCGGCGGCGAGACTACCCTGAGCCCGTCCGAGGCTGCCGAAGTGGTGGCCCAGCTCGGTCCGAAGATCGTGATCCCGATGCACTACGCCGTGGACGGTGGCTCCAACGACCTCGGTGGCGCCGACAAGTTCCTGCACGAGATGGCCGTTGAGCCGATCCGTCAGCCGAAGGCGCAGGTGACCGTCAGCTCACTCCCCGACGAGACCCAGGTCGTTCTTCTCGAGGCTCGCGGCCGCACGTCCTAGGCCTCCGCTCCGTTTCCTCATCGTCGTCGCCATTCGTACCAGTCGCGCGCGACTTAGTGGTGCGCCACTGCAACGGTCATGGGCCCTATTTCTCAACCTTTTTACACAAGACCACACCTATTGCGCTCAGCGAGCAAGCGCCTGCATACTGGCGGGCCTAGTACTTTGGCAGCTATTCTGCGTATCTCGACGCGGGGTGGTAAAGGGGCCGCAGTGCGCCAGCGCCGTCCACATCTCTTCCGCGCCACGCACCCGAGCAGTCGCGGCCATATCTCAATCGCAAAAGGGGACCAAGCCCATGAACTCATCGATACAGGCGTCGACTGCCACGACGGGACGGACCGTCCTCGCTCTCGGCGCAATTCTTTCCCTGCTCCTGGCACTGTTCGGCGCGGCCGCGGCGCGCCCCGGGACGGTGCTGGCTGCTGGCGACCACTGTCCAAGTGATACGAACGGAGCGCCATCCGGAGCCGTCAACGGCGCCGAGGGCGACGAGTCAGAGCAGGACGTCAGCATCACCTACAGCGGTGACCCCGGCGTCGTGACGCTCACGAACAACAACGATACCGACGCAACGGTTGTCTTCTGCGCCAAGGGTGGAAACGAATTCGAAGGCGACAACAAGAACAGCGGCGAGATCACCGCGACCCTCGCTCCCGATGAGACTCAGACCTTTGAATTCGGGACCGAGATCAGCTACTTCGTCCTCTATTCGGTCACCGTGGACCAGCCCGAGGAGCCCGGCGGCGAGGAGCCGACCGTCGAGACATGCCCGGCTTCCACAACACTCCTCGTGACCTTCACCTGGACCGGAAGCACCTTCGTACCCGATGGCGGTGATGCCATGGGCGTCAGCGTGACCGGCGACACCAATCTGGCGTACTTCATGAGCACGGAGACGATCACCGCGCTCGTGGTCTCAGCCGGAGGCGATACCCGCAACATCACGCTCGACTTCCCCTCGACCACGGGGAGCATCTCTCCGCACAACTACGAGGTGTTCGGGGGCGCGTCGATGAGCAGTCTCGGCTTCTGCGTCGGGCCCAAGGTCAATCCCGACAGCGGCTCGCGAGTGAGCGTTGAGATTGACAAGGATGCCGAGTGCGCCGCCCTGAACACGGATGGCACGGCTACCGTCACCGGCACGATCAAGGTCGACAATCACGGCCGCTGGGCTGTCCGTCTCACCTCTGCTCTTGACACGGTCCTGTCCGAAGGCGATCAGGCACTCGCTCGGACGACGATCGACGATCTCGTCGGTGTCGAGCTGGCCGTCGATGAGGTAATCACGGTCGATTACGCCATCACCTTCGAGCCGCAGGGTCTGACGAGCTTCGTCAACTTCATCGAGGTGACCATCGAGCGTCTCGACAACGGCGAGGCTCGACACAAGGTATATAACGACCGTGCAGCCTTCGTACTGTGCGACGAGGGCGAGGAGCCGGCCGAGACCGTCCAGGTCTCGATCATGAAGCACCTCTGTGACGAGGTGACCACGGTTGCGGAGTTCAATGCTGTCGAGAATGCAGGCGCTGGCGGTCAGCCTGGAGGCTTTGGAACCGCTCCGGGCCTCGTGGCCACCGTTCTTGCCTGCCCGACCATCGTCCTGACCGGTGACGTGCCGAAGCCCGGCGCGATCACCAACGGGAACGTTGACTTTGACTTCTCAGTCGTCGCCGCCGATGGCACCACCCAGATCCTGTCGAGTGACGGGGACTTCATGCAGCAGGCCCTGTGCGAAGACGTTGTCATGGTCGACGTGAATGAAAATGGCATGCTCGAGGCGGATGTCTGCCTCGACACGAGCATGTACACGTTCGAGGTCGTCGACGGCACGGTGGTGATCTCCGAGACCGAGGTCCCCGAAGGATCCACGGGCCTCGGCACCATCCGCTTCACCCCCGGTAGCGAAGATGAGACCGCCCTCGCGACGTCGATTGGTGACGTCGAGGCAACGGGTGTCATCACGCT
>JACDHU010000108.1:434-6365 GCA_013820865.1 Chloroflexota bacterium | reverse complement strand
GGCCGAGGTCGACGTCGGCGCTGGCGTGACTGAGAAAACCCTCGACCGGTGAGCGGTCAATCGTCATATGTCACCTACCGTGCCCAATCATACGGCGGATGGGATCAAACAGCACGGATGTTCTACCAGCATCGTCGGGTCGCAGGCCGACGTTGTGGGCGAGGACCTTGCGGGCAAGGGCTGACAGCCTAACGGGCGGACGAGGCACCATCAGCCGGGTCTTGGCGAGCCCGACAGGACCGTTTCACGGTCAGGAAAGTGGCTGGCCCTCGAGGATTCGAACCTCGGTTCGCGGATCCAAAGTCCTCGCCGAAAGGGCCGACTTCACGCTCAGAGGGGCCTTTTTTACGCCGTTTGACAGCCTAACCTGACAGCCAAACTGATCGTGCCCCGCGCCTTCGAATCCTAGCAGGGGACCGTGGCCTCCGTAGTGAACGGAGTTGGGGCATTCGTCGTGATCCTGAGCGCGGGTCTCGATCGCCGATCGCCCCAGTCTTGTACTCGGCCAGGCCTGGTGGCCGTTCCCCTGAAGCGGTGTGATGCGCCGAGGCGCTCACCCCGCCGACACGATGGATCGCAGGGCAAGAGCTGTACGCGCAAGGCCCCATAGGAGGGCAACAGCCCCGACCGCGGTCAGGCCCCATCCAACGTCCGGATAGAAGATGCGGATGGAGTTAAGTGGCACTCCGAAGAGGCTCGGTAGTGCAATCAGCGCGATGGCACCAAGTCCGAGGTAGACGAGCCCGGGAACCAGCTGCCGCAGCGCCTGCCAGGCGGTCCTGCGTCCATCCCCTGGCCTGGCCGGGCCGTGACGAACGGCAATGATGTGCCGTCCGGCTGCCGCAAGGATGACGAGGCCCGGCGCCCACATCACCGCCGGAACCAACATGCTCATCACCAGATCCGGCGCAACAGGCGTTGGCTCATCGCCCAGCAGAGTGCTGAGCAGGCCCAGGCTGAGCTCGTACTGTCCTTCATGTCCGGCCGCGACAAAGGCACTGGCGTTCGTCTGAACGGCGATCCCGAGCCCGTCCGCGCCGGGAACCAGGATCAAGTGAGCCGTGTAGTCGCCAAGCGAGCCGGCACGGCTGACTGTGCGATGTCCGGCGAAGTCGTCGACGAACCATCCGCCGGCCGCACCCGACTCGAGCGGGATGTCCCAGCCTGTAGGGCGCACCGGCATGGCGGCGACTTCGTCCGCCCTGACGGGAAGTGCCTCGACCTGCGTCGTCGTCAGCTGTCCGTGCAGGAACGTCGCGAGATCGCGTGCCGTCGAGCCCATGTAGCCCATCGCCGCGCCCGCGCGGTCGTACGGCTGGCCGGAGGGGATCCAGCGGCCGAATCAGCTCTCGTGCCCGGTGGCCAGCCCCTCGGTTCGCCCGTCGGCATCAGAGGCGAAGCTAGAGGTCATGCCGAGCGGCTCGAAGAGGCGCCCGTACACGTACTCATCGAACGGCACGCCGCTGACCTGCTCGATGACGGACGCCAGCAGGATGTAGTTCGCGTTGCTGTACTCGTAGTCGTGGCCGGGCGGCCGGTCTCGGCGGTGGGCGACGGCAAGATCGGCAATCCGCCAGCGAAGCGCATCGGCGCCAGGTCGGACGGGGACGGACCCGGGTAGCCCGAGCGCATTGGGCAGCCCACTCGTATGGTCGAGCAGCTGTCCGACGGTGATCCCATCGAAATCGGGCAGCTCGTGTCCGACGACTGCCTCGACATAAGGTTCGACGGGCTCGTCGAGGCTGAGCCTGCCGTCGGCGACGAGCTGCGACAGGGCGGCCGCGGTGAAGGGCTTGCTGACCGAACCGAGCAGAAACTTGGTGTCCGGCGTGACCGACCGACCGCTCGAGTCCGCCCGCCCGTAGCCGGCCAGGTGGATCGTCCGGCCAGCGCGGACGACGGCGACCGACACGCCCGGAGTGCCGCGTGCCTCCATACGCTGAGCGACGAAGGCGTCGATGCTCGGCGATACAGCCGAGCGAATGTCGTCCGCCGCGGCTGGGCTGGCCACGACCGTGCTGAAGCAGCCGGAGAGGAACGCGACGGCCACAACCGAGCAGGCGACGAGCCGAAGGAGTGGGTGCTGCCTGCTCACGCTGCGACGGCGACCACGACCTTGCCGCGCGCCCTACCGCTCTCGATGTGGCGCAGCGCAGCGGCGGTCTCACTCAGCGGGTAGGTCGTATCGATAACCGGCCTGAGCTGGCCCTTCTCGACGAGCGCTCTCAAGAACTGCAGGTCGGCCTGGTTTGGCGTCGACAGGTACCGGCGGAGGTTGTGTCCCACGAACGGCGACAGAACCACCGGTCGCACGAGGCGCGCCAGCAGGCGCAGACCGCCCGCGCCGGTGCCGCTGTTGAGGACCAGCGTGCCGTTGGGCGTCAGCGCGCGTCGGACCTCGGAGAGCGATCGGTTTTCGATGTTGTCCACGATCAGGTCGTAGCCCTGACCTGCCTTTGTGAAGTCCTCCTTGGTGTAGTCGATGACGTGGTCGGCACCGAGCGAGCGGACCAGCTCCACGTTGCGCGTGCTGCACACGGCCGTGACCTCCGCCCCCAGCGCCTTGGCGATCTGCACGGCGAACGTGCCAACCCCTCCTGAGGCCCCGTTGATCAGCACGTGCTGCCCTGCCTGGAGGCGGCCCGCGTCGCGCAGTCCGTGGAGCGCAGCCGATGCCGATGTTGGTATCGCCGCCGCCGCCTCGAAGGTCAGTTCGGCGGGCTTGTGGACCAGGCCGTCCGACGCAGCCCGGCTGTACTCGGCGCATGCGCCCGCCTTCGGCCAGCGGCAAACGCCGAATACCTCGTCGCCGGGCTTGAGCCTGGTCACGCCGCTGCCCACGGCGGCCACGCGTCCGGCGAGGTCGTAGCCTGGCACGCCGTACTTCGGGCGACTCACGCCACTCAGCATGCGCACAGGAAATGGCGAGCCCCTGACGGCGAATACGTCGCCGATGTGCAGGCCGGCGGCCACCACCTGCACGAGCACCTCGCCGTCGCCGATCGCCGGCTCGGCCAGGTCTTTCAGCGCAAGGACCTCGAAGCCGCCATATCTGTCTTGAACGATTGCTTTCACTGACTTCTCCTTAGCTGCATTCATGAGTTCAGTCCTTCGTTGAGTGGCCTGGGATGTCACGCAGCCAGCGCGAGCTGAGGCTCTGCGTCAACCAGCCCGTCGGTCATTCGGATGACCCTGTCGGTGCTGGCCGCGACCGCTGGGTCGTGCGTTACCAGTAGCGTGGTTTGCCCGCGCTCGCTGTTAAGCCGCCGCAGCAGCGCGAGGACCTCGGCCGAGCGTGAGGAATCGAGGTTGCCGGTTGGTTCGTCGGCCAGGAGGAGAGTTGGCGCGTTCACGAGTGCTCGGGCCAGCGCTGCTCGCTGCTGCTCGCCACCTGAGAGCTCCATCGGCCGATGCTTGGCGCGATGGTCGAGCCCAACCCAGGACAGCGTCTCGAGCGCGGCGCGCCGTGCGGCCGAGCTCTTCATGCCGCCGTACTCGGCCGCCAGCGTGACGTTCTCGAGAGCGCTCAACGTGGGCACGAGATTGAATGACTGGAAGACAAATCCCATCTTGTGGGCCCGTAACTTCGTCCGCTTGCCATCGGACAGGCGCGTTACGTTCGCCCCCTCGAACTTGAGCTCAGGGGCAGGCCCATCGTTCGCGTCCGGCGCGTGGAGGAGCCCCAGGATGTGCATCAGTGTGCTCTTGCCCGAGCCAGACGGGCCCATTATCGCGACCATCTCGCCCGCTTTGATGTCCACGTCCACGCCGCGAAGCACCTCGAGACTGATGCGCCGGCTGAGTCGATAGGTCTTGCGCAGGTTGCGCCCTTCCAGAAGCATCATCGTCATAACTCCTACTCGTATCGCAGCGCGGCGACCGGGTCGAGCCGGGCCGCGCTCCAGGCGGGGATAAGGCCGGCAACCATGCCGAGGATCGTGCTGAAGGCGACCGCGAACACGGCCGTTCCCGGCGTGAGGTCGAATAGGACGGTTCCTGAGCTCCGCCCGAGATCGTTCGCCAAGAGGACGACGACCCAGCCAAGAGTCAGGCCGATCAGGCCACCGATGATGCCGATGAGACCGGCCTCACCGACGAGCTCGCGAATGATGCGGCGACGCGAGCCGCCGATTGCCCGCTTGATGCCAATCTCGCGGGTCCGTTCTGCCACGCTCATCGCCATCGTGTTAATTACCGAGAGGCCACCGACCACCAGGCTGATGACAGCGATACCGATGATGATCGCGTTGAATATCGCGGTCGTGCCGCCGACGGTCTCGTCGAACTCTGCGCCTGTCATGGTTGCGCTGTTGGCGATCGTCGCCTCGATCGCGCCCGCCACTGCGTCGAAGTCCGACCCCTCCACCGGGTAGACGATTATTTGGTTGACCAGCTCCTCGGCCACCAGGGACTCGGCCACCAAGGGCGGCAGGTCACCGAGGTAAATGAGTTGTGCGGTCCGCAGCGGGACCAAGGCAGTGGTGTCTGGGGCCGTGAGCGTCGACTGCAGGGTGCCGACGACCTCGAACGCCTCGCCCCGGATCTCGACGGAGCCGCCGGCTACGACGCCGTGCTTCACCGCCAAGGTAGACCCCAGCACCACGAGGTTTCCCTCGTCCTCTGCCGTGAGCATGCGCCCGGTGGCGAGCTTCAGCGGCACCGTATCGTGCCCGGCGTCGGCTCCCGGGGTCGACCCGGTCACCGTGTCGGGAATGCCGAAGCCGATCGCCAGATCGCTCTCCCAGAGCAGTTCGACCCTCGGATCAACAGCGGCCACGCCGTCGAGTGCCGCGATAGCGTCGGCATCGGCGAGCCGCATCGGCGACGTGCCGAAGGGTTCCCCGTCCGTGACGACAATCTTGTCGTCGTAAAACTCGGCGCCCAAGCCGACCAGGCTGTTGATCTGGTTGGCCATCGAGCTGAAGACAACGAGCGCCGCGATGCCTATCGTGATTCCGAGTACTGTCAGCGTCGTCCGCAGCTTGCGGCGGGCGAGATTGCGGAGCGTGCTCACGACGCTGCTGCCGCGTCGACGGACAGCGCCGGCATGCTTATGGCGGTCTTGCCCCGGGCGTGTCCCGCTCCGACATGCCGCATCGCCTGAGACGTCTCGGACATCGGGTATGTGCGGTCGATGACCGGAGTCATCTTGCCCTCGTCCATGAGCGCCTTTAGGAAAGCCAGGTCGGCCTGAGGCCACTTCCATGCATACCAGATGACCAGTGAAAGCAGAACGACCTCTACAAGAGCACCAAAGATCATGAACATCCAAGCCTCTCCGGCCAAATTAAATAGCGAATAAGGAATATAAACAGCAGCCGCGATTATGTTCGTCCAGCGATTTACTTTAGCTGGCAAGGCAACGGAGAGAAAAACCATTAAAGCTGGAATCGTTACTGAGGCCAGTCCCGCCAACAGAAATGCTTCAGTAATTCCAAATTCCCATACGACCCCTGCCATGATGTCCTCTAGAAACCCCGGCTTGTACAAGCCAAAATAATCTACATAAATATATAGAAACATGAAACTCGTCCACAGTGCTGCGAGCTTCAGCTTCACGTTTACCTTGACGTCTTCCAGCGCCATTGTGGTGGTATCCTTTTCGATTGCCATGGTGCCCTCCTCCTAAAAGATGTAACTCTTGAAACGACTTTACTTCTGCTCGCTACATGGACCGACCCGCTTCACCGACAGCAACGGCAGGCCAAGGTCACGAATGCGGTTGATCACGCCATGCAGCGCCGCCTGGTCAACAATTGATCCGGCCAGCACCGTCGTGCCGTCTGCTTGCCGTCGCACGGCCAGGCCCCCAAGCCAGTCAGACCAGCGGTCGTCGAGGTGCCCCTGCACGCGCAGCTCATAGGCATCGCTCATGGCGGATCGCCAGCGTTTTCAAATGTCATCACGGCGACAACTTACGAACGATGGACG
>JACDHU010000108.1:0-424 GCA_013820865.1 Chloroflexota bacterium | reverse complement strand
GGTGTAGCCGGGGGGGTGCAATTTGCGGGTGTCGCTGGCGTTGCCGGGCTGGCCGATGTGTGCGCTGCCCGGTGTGAGGCCGGCGTCGGCGACGCAGGCAGCCGCTTCTACAGCAGGTTCAGCTCGTTCGCCCGAACAATGGCCTCGGTGCGGTGGCCGGCACCCAGCTTGCCATAAGCATTGGCGATGTGACGCTTGACGGTGGACAGGCTGATGAACAGGTGATCGGCGATCTCCTGGTTCCTCATGCCTGCCGCAACGAGACGCAGGACCTCGATCTCTCGTGCCGTAAGGGGCTCGGCGAGACCGTCGGAGTGAGCCGAAGCGGACGTGGGCCCGGGCGCCTTATCGAAGGCGGACAGCAACCGCTGCGTGTAGGAGCTGGCGATGCCTTTGGCAGCCGCGTGGCGAAGCAGGGCACGCA
>JACDHU010000107.1 GCA_013820865.1 Chloroflexota bacterium | reverse complement strand
ACGGCCGAATCGAGCAGCTCGGCCGCCCCGAGGAGCTCTACGAGCATCCCACGACCGAGTTCGTCGCTGGATTCCTCGGCGTGAGCAACCTGCTCGACGGCGAGATCAGTGGACGAGCCGGAGACCTCGTCCAGATTCGACTGACGGATGGAACCGTGCTGCATGCCCCGGAGGAGGCGATGAACGGCGCCACACAGGTCCGGGTCGGCATCCGGCCCGAGAAGCTGCGAGTCCTGCCCGCGGGCGCGGAAGCCGCGGGCGCGGAAGTCGCCGACGCGGCGGAGCTCAATGCACTGGAGGGCACCGTCCTCGACGCCAGCTACATCGGCGTCAGCACCCAGTACATCGTCCGGACGGCGGACGGGCACAAGGTGACCGTCTATGCCCAGAACCTCGAAACGAGCGGAGCGTCGGAGGTGCTCTCCGATGGACAGCGGGTCACGTTGACCTGGCGTCCACAGCACACCTTCGTCATCGACCACCCGAGCGCAACCCAACCGGGGACATCAGAGGAGGCTACGGAATGAACGACTCGAAGCGTGCGGCCGATCCGAGGCGAAGCGCGTTCCTCGCGGTGGGCATCAGCGCTGTGCTGATCCTTTCCGCCTGTGGCATCGAACCGGGTGACTCGCCGACCGCGTCGAGCAATGCATCGGCCGGCGCGTCGCCCGGCGGCGGTGAGCCGGTGGGTGGCGGCGAGCCTTCGGGCGTGCTGAACTTCACGAACTGGCCGCTCTACATCGACCAGGACGATGACGGCAGCTCCCCCACCATCACCGAATTCGAGGATGAGACCGGGATCGACGTCACGTACAGCGAGGCGATCCAGGACAACACCTCGTTCTTCGGGACGATCCAGCCCCAGCTCCAGGCGGGCCAGGACACCGGCCACGACATCATCGTCATGACCGACTGGATGATCGGGAACATGATCGAGCTCGGTTACCTCGAGCCGATCAACGTCGAGCGCGACGTCCCGAACTTCGTGGAGCATGCGGCCGACAAGTACCAAGACCGCTCGTACGACCCGGGCAACCAGTACAGCGTGCCGTGGCAGTCCGGCATCACCGGCATCGGCTACAACCCGGAGCTCGTGGACGAGGAGATCACCTCACTCGACCAGCTGTTCGACCCGGAGTTCATTCAGAAGTACTGCGGCCAGATCGGCATGTTCAGCGAGATGCGCGACAGCATGAGCCTCGCGCTGCTCTACAACGGCGTGACGCCGGCCGAAGCGACGATCGAGGACGTCGAGGCGGCCCAAGAGGTGCTCCTCGAGCAGGCCGAGTGCGTGCGCGGCTACTACGGCAACGAGTACGCCGATGACTTCGCGAACGGCAGCCTGGCCATCACGATGGCCTGGTCCGGCGACGTCTTCCAGCTCCAGCTCGACAACCCGGACCTCCAGTTCGTCGTTCCCGACGAGGGCGGAATCCTGTGGACCGACAACATGGCGATCCCGAAGGGTGCCGAGCATCCCAACGACGCGCTGGCGATGATGAACTACGTGTACCAGCCCGAGGTTGCGGCCCAGGTCGCAGAGTGGGTGAACTACATCACCGCGGTGCCCGGTGCGCAGGAGATCGTTCGCCAGCACGTCGAGGAGGCGGAGGCCGAGGGTGATACCGAGACGGCCGACTACCTGACGGCCGTGGCGGAGTCGCCACTCGTCTTCCCGACCGACGACATGCTCTCTCGCCTGTACAGCTACAAGGTGCTGAGCGAGGACGAGGAGCGCCAGTGGGCCGAGCTCTTCCAGGAGGTCGTCCAGGGCTAGGTCGACGAGCCGGTAGACCGGAGCGAGGGAGTCCGCCATGCTAGGCTGGCTTCGGCGGCACTCGGGAATCGTCCCCTATCTCTTCCTGGTGCCCGGGGGACTGTGGCTGATCGTCTTCTTCGTGGTCCCGCTGATCACGACGGTCTCGGTCGCGCTCCAGGAAGGGACCCTCGCCACCGGCTTCCGGCTCACGTTCAACTTCGAAATCTTCCCGGAGGCGATCGACCGATGGAGCACGCAGCTCGTCAGGTCGCTCCAGTACGGGCTCACCGTCACGGTCTTGGCCATGCTCATCGGCTACCCGATGGCGTACACCATCGCCTTCCGGGGCGGTCGCTACAAGAACATTCTGCTGCTGCTCGTGATCATGCCGTTCTTCACGAGCTTCATCATCCGAACCATCAGCTGGAAGTTCATCCTGGCCGACCAGGGCTTCCTGCTCGGGACGCTCAAGGACATCGGCATCCTCGACCAGGGGTTCCGGCTGCTCGCCACCCCGGTGGCGGTGATCAGCGGCATCACCTATAACTTCCTGCCGTTCGTGGTCCTGCCGCTTTACGTGGCGCTCGAGCGGATCGACCCCCGACTGATCGAAGCGGCGACCGACCTGTACGCCAGCCGCCTCCAGGCATTCCTGCGCGTGACGCTGCCGCTCTCGATATCGGGCGTGTTCGCGGCATCCCTGCTCAGCTTCATCCCTGCGGTCGGCGACTATCTGAACGCCGAGCTGCTGGGGAGCCGGAACGAGACGATGATCGGCAACGTCATCCAACGCCTCTTCCTCGTCAACCGTGACTATCCCGAGGCGGCGGCGCTCAGCCTCGTCCTCATGGCCGGCATCCTGGTCAGCATCTTCCTGTACATTCGGCTACTGCGCGGCCAGGAGCTCACCGTCTGATGACGAGCATCGGTCCTCTCCCGGATCGCAGCCGGCCGATCGGGACGCGGCTGCGAAGGGCCGTCCTGCCGGTGTTCACCGCGTTCGTCGTGGCGTACCTGTTCCTCCCGATCATCGTGATGATCGTTTTCGGCTTCAACGACATCCAGGGCCGGTTCAATTTCGCGTGGCAGGGCTTCACGCTCGAGCACTGGTCGAACGTTTTCAGCCGCTACCCACAGCTCAACCAGGCGCTCATCAATAGCCTCACCGTCGCGATCGTGTCGACCGTCGTGGCGACGACATTAGGCACCCTCATCGGACTCGCGCTCACGCGCTACGAGTTCCGAGGCCGCGGCGCGCTGAACGTGCTGATCTTCCTCCCCATCGCCACGCCCGAGATCGTCCTCGGCGCGTCGCTGCTCGCGCTCTTCGTGTCGGTGGCGACTCCGCTCGGCATGCCGACCATCATCATCGCCCACATCATGTTCAACATCTCGTTCGTGGTGGTCACGGTTCGCGCTCGCATCGCGGGCTTCGACCGCCATCTCGAGGAAGCGGCGATGGACCTCGGCGCCGACGAGTGGACAACCTTCCGAAAGGTCACCTTCCCGCTCATCTTTCCCGGCATCCTGGCGGCGGCACTGCTCGCCTTCGCCCTGTCGATCGACGACTTCGTGATCACGCAATTCACGGCCGGGGCCCAGACCCTGACGTTCCCGCTCTGGGTCTACGGCGCCTCGCGCATCGGTGTGCCGCCCCAGGTCAACGTCATGGGAACGATCATCTTCCTCATCGCGCTCGTCGGGGTCGCCCTGTGGGTTGCGCTCCAGCGCCGCGACATGACGGCCCAGCCCACCTCGGCCGACACGTGACGTACCGCATCGGGGAGGCGGCGCAGCGCGTTGGCGTCTCGCCGTCGGCATTGCGGCTCTGGGAGCGCGAGGGTCTCGTGCGCCCGAAGCGGACCGACCGACGCTACCGCGTCTACGACGACGCCGATCTCGCGCGCCTGCGGAGCATCCGCCGCCTTCGCGAGGTTGATCGGCTCAATGCTGCCGGCATCCGCCGCGTGCTGCGCGACGGGACCGCACGTGCGTCCGGCGCGGATCGGCCGCTCGACGGCCGGCTCTTCCGACGGCTGCGTGCCGACCGCGGGCTCAGTCTGCGCGAGGCCAGCGAACGGGCCGGCCTGTCGGTCTCCTTCCTCTCGGCCCTCGAGCGGGGGGTGAGCGGCGCGAGCGTCGCCACGCTCCAGCGCCTTACGGCCGCGTACGGCACGAGCCTGCACGCCCTGCTGGGCGGTGACGCCGAGCCTCCGGGAAACCGGCTGGTCCGAGCCGGCGAGCGACCCATCCTGCGAATGGGCGACGCCGAGGTCCGCATCGAGCAGCTCGCCCGCGGTGCGCGCGAGCTCGAGCCACAACTGTTCGTCCTCGCGCCGGGCGCCTCGAGCGATGGCGCCTACGCGCACGAGGGCGAGGAATTCCTGTACCTCGTCTCCGGAGCCGTGACCATCTGGGTCGGCGACAGCGAGACCTATACCCTCGATCGTCCGGGCGACGCGCTGACCTTCCCTTCCACGCTGCCGCATCGCTGGCGCAACGACGCCGGCGGGGAGAGCCGATTGCTATGGATCAACACGCCACCGACCTTCTGACCGACTGGTCCGCCCTCCGCTCCGGGGTGCCCCCCGCGTGGGCGCGCTATACCGATCTCATCGTCGAACGGGCCTCCGGCTCCTGGCTGACGACGACCGATGGCGAGCGCTACCTCGACTACACGTGCGGCATCGGGGTGACGAACACCGGGCACGCCCATCCCCGGGTGGTGGCCGCCATCGCTGAGCAGGCGGCGAAGGGCATTCATCTTCAACAGAACATCGTCTACCACCAGCCCGGGCTCGAGTTGCATCGACGGCTGCCGGAGCGCTTCCCGAATGCGAAGGCCGATACGGCCTACGGTCTCTTCCTCTCGAACTCCGGCGCGGAGGCGATCGAGGCCGCGGTGAAGCTGGCCAAAGTGGTGACGCGACGCCCGGCCGTGATCGCGTTCCGCGGCGGATTCCACGGCCGCACGCACGGCGCCATGGCCCTCACCTCGTCCAACGTCAAGTACCGGGCGCACTTCGAGCCGCTCATGGGCGGCGTCCACTTCGTGCCCTTCCCCTATCCCCTGCGCATGGGCGGGGCCGATGCGGCCCTGGCCACCACCATGGACGCCATCGACGAGCTGTTCGCGACCTTGGTGTCGCCCGATGACGTAGCCACGTTCCTGATCGAGCCGATCCTGGGCGAGGGCGGCTACGTGGTCCCGCCCGACGGATTCCTGCCCGCCCTGCGCGAGGTGGCCGATCGCCACGGGATCCTGCTCGCCGTCGACGAGGTGCAGTCCGGCTACGCCCGCACCGGGCGATTCTTCGCCACCTCGTGGACGGAGGCGACGCCGGACATCGTCATCATGGCCAAGGGGATCGCCTCGGGGCTGCCGCTGTCAGGCATCCTCGCCCCGCGGGCTCTGCTCGACCAGCTCGGGCCCGGGTCTCATGGAGGGACCTACGGCGGCAACGCGGTGGCCTGTGCGGCCGCGCTGGCAACGCTCGATGTGATCGATGACGAGGGACTGGTGGACCGCGCTCAACGACTGGGAGAGCGCATGTTGGCGTCACTCCGCGAGCGTGCGGGGCACCATACCGCCGTCGCCGAAGTGCGGGGCCGGGGCATGATGCTGGCGATCGAATTCGCCGATCCCGGCTCCCTCGCCCCACGGCCGGACCTTGCGAAGCGCATGCTGGCGGAAACGATGGCAAACAACCTGCTGCTCCTGACATGCGGAATCCATGGACAGGCAGTGCGTATCATTCCGCCACTCGTCACGACCGATGACGAAGTCGATCTCGCACTGGGAATCATCGGCGACGCGCTCGAGGCGGTCGCCAGCTAGGGAGAACCGGCATGGCACAACGAGTGTGGGTCGTTGACGACGAGCCGCTCATTCGCACCGCCGTCCTGGCCGTGCTCAACGAGCTGGAGTACGAGACATGCGGCTTCGGAAACGCCGAGGAGCTGTACACCGCGCTCGTCGAGGACGGCATAACGCCCGACCTGCTCATCCTGGATCAGCGCCTGCCTGACGAGTTCGGCTCGGCCATCGTCCATTCGCTCCGCGAGCGCCCGCAGTACCGCGACATCCCCGTCCTGTTCCTGACGGCCATCGACGACGACGAAGCTGACCGCCTGACCGATATCGCGCCTGTTGTTCGCAAGCCGTTCGACTTCGCGGACCTCGTGGCCGCGGTGCGCGCCCAGCTCGGCGAGCCCGCGTCTCCCTGACGATCCGGGTCATTCCCGCGCGAAGGCGGCGAGCACCGAGATCGGGACCGGGACCAGAGGGGCCCGCGGTGTGATCTGCGCAAGCGGATCGGCCGGATCCAGCTCCAACCGATCGGCCAGCCATGGGATGCACCGGCGGCCCTGGCATGGACCGAAGCCGATACGAGTCGCGCGCTTCACCGCATCCGCTGTCTCCCAACCGGCGGCGATGGTCCGATAGGCGGCGTCCACGCTGATGCCTCGGCATGCGCATGCCTGGCGCTCCAGCTCGCCTGATCCGGCCACCGGACCGCCATCCGCCAGGAGCGCTTGGAGCCTTCCATCCGACTGCTCAATCGCAAGCGAGTCAGCGAGGATTTCCATCGGCGTCACGTCCAGCTCGTGCACGAGGGCGGCCCTGACGACGACC
>JACDHU010000106.1 GCA_013820865.1 Chloroflexota bacterium | reverse complement strand
ATTGCCTCTCGGCCGGCTGGTAGGTGTTGATGTAGTACTGGCCCTGGCGCGAGCCGTCGAGGGAAGGAGGCATGTAGAAGGCAGGAGGCGCATCGGCCTCGCGGTAGGATTCCACGGCCTTGACGTAGCAGTTCGCACTCGGCAATCGCGTGAAATACTCGGGGGCCGCGCCATAGGCGCGATCGGTCTGTTCCTGCGCCAGGCGCACGAGCGCTTCGGGATCCTCGGTGTGGTTGGACGGATCGGTCGCGAGTGCTGCGCGCAGGGCTTGGCGGTCCACGTGGCCCATGCGCACCGCGATCCCGTCCATCTCGGACTCGATCGACTCGAGGTCAGCGCGACCGAAGGCATGAACCTCTTCGGCTGTCGTCGTCAACGTCGTCTGTATCCGGATGGCAAGCCGATACGCCTCGGCGCCGCCCGGCGTGGCGGAGATGCCTGGCTGCTGACGAGCATGCGGCTCGTACTCGTCCACGAGATAGGATTGCAGGCGGCGCCAGGCCGTATACACGTGCGTCTCGACTGCGTCAACGACCGGCTGGCGATCCTCGTCACCGACCTTGACCATGCTCACCGCTGGAGAATCGGCCCCGGGGATGGCGAGCAGCCGCTCGATCTGCTCGATGGCCCGCCGCACCGGCATGGCCGCGGCCGTGCGCTCATCGGCCACGCCTTCGACCAATGTCGAGATGTACTGCTCGATCATGGTCGGGTAGGCGGCCAGGCGGGCCAGCATGGTTGCCATGCGCTCGGGACTGTCGGCGGGCTGGTACTGCGCCATCTCGACCGGCCAGACCTGCGGACCCGACATGTGGTCCACCGCCAGCTGATATTGCTTCTGAGCATCGGCCTCAAGGTGATTCTCCGCCACGAGGATCATCAAGTCGCGCGTGATGACCTGCTCCGGCTCAAGCCCGTCGGCGGGAATCTGCTTGGCCGCCTCCAGCACGGACCGATACGCCGCGTTGTCTGCCGCGCGCCCATCCTCGCCGAGGTCCGGCCACCGATCGTTGTGCCGCTCGTCCCCCAGGACGGTGGCCCACAACGGATCGCGCTCCAGGATGCCCTCCCAGAATCGATCGGCGAGGTCGTTGACGGCAGCGTTCGGATCGAGCGCGACGGACACGGGCAGAGCCTCCAGCGTGGTGAAGCTGATGAGCGGCCAGTGTACGGTGATCGCGAGAGCCTCAAGCCCCGAAGAGGTCGGCCAGGAGGGCGGGCGGCGTCTCGGCCAGCTGGTCGTAGCGGCAGTCGGCGGGAGTGCGGTCGGAGCGCCATCGGCGAAAGGTGGTGGCGTGCCGGAATCGGTCACCCTGGAGATGATCGAATCCAACTTCGACCACGAGCTCGGGGCGTACGGGCTCCCACGACAGGTCCTTGCCACGGTTCCAGCGTGATTGCGCACCCGGCAGGCGACGACCCTGCTCAACGGCCGATGCCTCCGCCAGCGCCCAATCGCGCCACGGATGGTCCTCCAGCCCGCCGGACCGATACGGCTCCAGGAACTCGACCAGCTCAGCGCGCCTGGCCATGGTGAACGACGCGCTGACGCCGACCGATTGAAGGTCGCCGGCGTCGTTGTACAGCCCGAGCATCAGCGACCCGATCAGCGTTCCCGGACCATTCTTGTGCCAGCGGAACCCGGCAACCACGCAGTCCGCGGTGCGCGCGTGCTTGATCTTGGACATCGTCCGCTTGCCGGGCGCGTAGGGCTGATCCGCGCGTTTCGCGATCACGCCGTCCAACCCGGCGCCCTCGAACACCTCGAACCAGTGCTGTGCCACGACGGGATCCTCGCTCGAAGGCGTCAGACGGACCGATGCGGGCGGGTCCGCGACCACCGCCTGCAAGCGGGAGCGGCGTTCGGCGAACGGACGATCCCGGAGGTCGTCGGCGTCATCGGCCAGGCAGTCGAAGGCGACGAAGGAGGCGGGCGACGCCTCCGCCAGCATCTTCACGCGCGAAGCCGCCGGATGAATGCGCAGGAGCAACGAGTCGAAGTCCAGGCCGCCGTCGGGACGCGCGATGACGACCTCGCCGTCGAGCACGAAGCGCCCATCCGTACCGCCCAGTGCCAGCAGTGGGTCGATGAGCTCGGGGAAGTATCGGTTCAGGGGCTTGAGATCACGCGATTGGAGGTAGAGGTCGGAACCATCGCGAAAGACCAGGGCCCGAAATCCGTCCCACTTCGGCTCGTAGATCCAGCCCTCGCCGGTCGGGATCTCGGGCGTGGCTTTGGCGAGCATCGGTGGGATCGGCGGTTCGATCGGATAGGCCATGCCCGGATGATACGGCCGCGCGTGGCATCATCGGCCCATGCGTTCACTCGGTAGCCGGGTCCTCATCGGGCTCGGGATTCTTGCGGCTGCGGTCATGACGATTGGCTACGCGTTCATCTTCAGTGACATCGCCGACCCGCCCGGTGGTGACCGCGGCGCTCTCGAGGTTCCACCGGCCGGTGAGGCGCGAGCGGCGCGGCTGGACGATGGCACCCCGGTGTACGTCGTGAATGTCGACGACTCCGTGGGCGTGATCGACGCGCGCGGCCGGGGCGCGCCGGGTGAGCTGGCGGGCATGGTCGCCTGGTGCCGCGATACCCGAACCTTCGTCGATCTCACTGAGCAAACGCTGTACGCCGCCGACGGCGCCCTGATCGATGGGGACGCCGGTGGAGGGCTGTCGGTTCTGGCCTCGCGCCTCGATGAAGAGGCTCAGCGGGTCATCGTCGGCGCCGGAGCAGGCTACGCGGGAGCCACGGCACGTGCATTTGCGTCGGCTAGGTGCCTGGCACCTTCGTGGATCACGCACGAGGCGGAGGCAGAGGAAGTCTTCGACCCGTCGGTTGCCGCCGACCAGGAGCCGCCCGGCTGGATCTGGGTCGAGGGCTCGCTGGTTGTCGTCGACGGCACCGTTCGGCTATGCGATGGCTCCGCATCGGCGTGCGGGACGTCGGCCGAGGTGAGAGGCATCGATCCTGCCAGCCTTCAGGCATTCCCCGACGGGCGCGTCGAGGGCCAGTTCATCGGCCGCGTTCGGGACGGCGCGCTCGAGGGCCTCATGTTCGTCCCCGACATCGGAGACCCTTCGTGAGCATCAGCATCCAATTCCTCGGCGCCGCGGGCTGCGTCACCGGCTCGCAGTTTCTGGTCACCGCCGGCGATCATCGCGTCCTGGTCGACTGCGGCATGTTCCAGGGCTCACCCGAGGAGGTCGCGCGCAACCGGATACCGTTCGCCTTCGAGGCCGATGCGCTCGACGCGCTCCTGCTCACCCACGCACACCTCGATCACTGCGGGCGCACGCCTGCACTGGTGCGAGCCGGTTTCGGCGGTCGAATTCACGCCACGCACGCCACGGTTGACCTCGCCGAGATCGTCCTGCGCGACTCCGCGAAGCTCCAGGTCGAGTTCACCGAACGCTGGAATCGCCGCCAGGCACGCAAGGCCGAAGCGGAATCGGAAGCCACGGTCGAAGAGATCGATGACGAGTCGCTTCCGGAACGCATTCGCAGCGCTGCGCCGGAGGGCCGCACCGATACCCGCGAGCCGCTCTACGACGAACGCGACGTCGAGACCACCATGGGCCAGATGCGCGGTTGCGACTACGGCACGGAGGTGCAGGTCGCCGAAGGGTACACCGCGGTCTTCCACGACGCCGGGCACATCCTGGGCTCGGCCATCATCGAGCTTCGCGTGACCGATGGCGCCGAGAGGCGCACGATCGTCTTCTCCGGCGACCTCGGCCGCGACGAGTCACCCATCCTGCGCGATCCCACGCCGATCACTCACGCCGATCACGTCGTGGTCGAGTCCACCTACGGCAACCGCGAACACGCCCCGCATGACGAGGCCATCGAAGAGCTCGTGACCGCCATCACCGAGGTCGCGTCGGACGAGGGCGTGCTGCTCGTTCCGGCCTTCGCCATCGGCCGCACGCAGGAGGTCATCTGGGTGCTCGACCACCTGGTGCGCGAGGATCGCATTCCACGCATTCCGCTGTACCTCGACTCGCCGATGGCATCGCGCGCGACCAGCGTGTACCACGATCATCCAGAGACCTATGACGATGAGACGGCGGCGCTGCTGCGCTCAGGCGACTCGCCACTGGAGTACCCGGGCCAGCAGTTCACCGATTCCGTCGAGGATTCAAAGGTCATCCGCTACGCCAAGCGGCCGATCATGGTCGTGGCAGCCTCGGGCATGCTCACCGGCGGTCGGATCATGCACCACCTCAAGGACTTTCTGCCTGACCCGAAGTGCACGCTCCTGTTCATCGGCTACCAGGGTGAGGGAACGCTGGGTCGCCATCTACAGGACGGCGGCAAGACCGCGCGGATCGACGGTCAGGAGATCGACGTCCGCTGTCGCGTGCGGGTGATCAGCGGGTTCAGCGCGCACGCCGACCAGCACGAGCTCGAGGCGTGGCTCGCCCACTTTGCGGCCGATGCGAAGCCGAAGACCATCTTCATCGTCCATGGTGACCCCGATGCGGCGGAAGCCTTCGCCGGGCGCATCCGCTCCAACCTCGGCATGGAGGCGCACATCCCGAAGCACCGCGAGACCGTGTCGCTGGTCTGAGCGTGGCTGCGAAGTTCGTCCGGCACGGTAGGATCGGGTCATGACTCGAACCGAGCGACCGGTCATCGGCTTCCTCACCGACTTCGGCCTGGATGGTGCCGCGGCAACCTGCAAGGGAGTCATGCTGTCGATCTGTCGCGACGCGCAGATCGTGGATGTGGCGCACACCGTGCGGAAGTACGCGATCCGCGACGGTGCCTTCGTCCTGCGGGCTGCCCTCCCCTACCTTCCAGTCGGCACGCACGTGGCGGTCGTTGACCCCGGCGTCGGAACGTCGCGCCGGCCGATAGGCATCAGGACCGGGCGCGGCGACGTGCTCATCGGTCCGGACAACGGCCTGCTCATCCCGCCGGCCGAGGCACTTGGCGGTATCGAAGAGGCCCGCGAGCTGTCGAACCGCGATCTGTGGCTGCCGGTGACCACCTCCACCTTCCACGGACGCGACATCTTCGCGCCGGTGGCCGGCCACCTGGCGAACGGCGACGCGACATTCGACGACATCGGTCCGAGCGTGCCAACCCAGGAGCTGGTGCGGCTGACGGAGCCGGAGGCCACTACCGCGGACGGCGCCATTGACACGATCGTCACGTATGTCGACAGTTTCGGCAACGTCCGACTGGCCGGTGGCAGGCAGGAACTCACTACCGCCTTCGGGGCACTCGCGGATGGCGCCGGCATGACCGTCAACCTGAACGGTGTGGGGCCCCAGACGGTCACATTCGAGCGAAGCTTCGGCGCGGTCGGGATCGGTGCAACGATCGTCTACGTCGACTCCTCGGGCAACCTGGCGCTGGCCATCAACCAGGGGAATTTCGCCGGACAGCACAGGGTCACGAGCGGCACGGCCGTCAACCTTCGAGCGATCTGACGACACGGGCGCCGCAGGGCTTACACTCTCGCTCGTTCGACACCAACCGATACGGAGCGACACCCATGTCACCGACCCGATCCCTCGCCGCGTCCGGAATCATCGTGCTCCTCGCCGCCTGCACCAGCGGCGCGAGCCCCACACCATCGCCCGATGTATCGGAACCGGCGACCAGCGCACCTGCCAGCGCTGCCGCACCTTCCGCATCGGCTGCGGGCGAATGTGCCCCCGAGAACCTCGCCACCGTGGCCGATGGCCGCCTGACGATCGGGACCGACAACCCGGCCTTCCCGCCCTACTGGGAGCCGCCGGCCGAAGGCGAGGAAGCGACGGATCCGTGGGAGTTCGGCGACCCGTACACCAAGGGCGGCTTCGAGGGTGCCGTGGCATGGGCGGTGGCGGAAGAGCTCGGTTTCGGAGATGACGATGTCGACTTCATCGCCGTTCCATTCGACCTCTCGTACGCGCCGGGCGAGAAGGACTTTGACTTCTACCTCGCCCAGGTCTCCTATCGGCCGGAACGCGCCGAAGCGGTCGATCTGAGCGACGGCTACTTCTTCTCGAACCAGGCGCTCGTCGCGAATGCCGATACGCCCATCACCGAGGCGACCTCCATCGCCGATGTCGCCGAGTTCCGCCTTGGCGTTCAGGTCGGCACCACCAGCCTCGCCTACATCGAGGACCAGATCCAGCCGACGACTGAGGCATCGGTCTACAACAGCAACGACGCCGCCATCGCCGCGCTCAATGCGGACCAGGTGGATGGCATCGTCGTGGACCTGCCGACTGCCTTCTTCATCACGGCGGTGCAGATGGAGAACGGCGTGGTGGTCGGGCAGTTCCCGACGGTCGGTGACGAGGAGTACTTCAGCCTCGTGCTCGGGCTCGACAGCCCGCTGACCGACTGCGTCAACCAGGCGATTGCGACGCTTGATGAGAGCGGCGAGCTGG
>JACDHU010000105.1 GCA_013820865.1 Chloroflexota bacterium | reverse complement strand
CTGGTCTGGATATGGGACGCCTACACGGTGAGTGACCGCTATCCGAACGCGCAGCCGCTGCCCGCCGGCCGCTTCGAAGGCGCCAACTACGTCCGCAACAGTGTCAAGGTCGTGGTCGATGCCTACGACGGAACGGTCGACTTCTTCATCTCCGATGAGACCGATCCCATCATCGCCGCCTACGCCCGAATCTTCCCGACCCTGTTCCAGCCGCTCTCGGCGATGCCGGACGATCTCGTCTCGCACCTGCGCTATCCCGAGGACTACTTCACGGCCCAGAACATCGCGTCGCTGGCCTATCACCTGCCGGATACCGATGCGGGAGCCGCGACCCTGTACAACGGCGAGGACCGATGGGCGATCCCCGACGACGTGAGCACGGCCCAGCCGCAGCCGATGGAGCCGTATTACGTGATCATGCGCATCCCCGGCGAGGATGAGGCCGAGTTCGTCCTCATCCAGCCTCTGGTGCCGGAGGGCCGGCCGAACATGATCAGCTGGGCGGCGGCGCGGATGGATCCGAGCGTGTACGGCGAGCGCATCAACTTTCAGTTCCCGACCGGCACGACCACCCAGGGTCCGGCGCAGATCGAGGCGCGTATCAACCAGGACGACACCATCAGCGCGCAGATCACGCTGTGGTCGAACGCCGGGTCATCCGTGGTACGCGGCAACCTGCTGGTACTGCCCATTGGCGACGACGGGTTGATCTATATCGAGCCGATCTTCCTCCAGGCCGAGGGTGCGCCATTCCCTGAATTCGTGCGCGTCATCATGGTCGACCAGAATTCCGTTGCCTTCGCCAAGACTGTCGAGGAGGGCATACGTCAGCTTCTCGGTGAGGCGGAGCCGCCACCACCCGAAGCGCCCGATCCGACCGACCCCGACGACCCGGATGGATCGCCGGAACCGTCACCATCGCCAGGTGAGTCGCCCGGGTCGCTGCCCGCGGATGTTGCCGGCCTCGTGGCCGAGGCGCAGCGCCTGTACGACGAGGCGCAGGATGCGCTCACTGCCGGTGACCTGGGGACATACCAGGAGCGCATCGATGAGCTGGCTGACGTGCTCGAGGCGCTCGGGGCGTTGACCGACCCGTAGCCCGCAGATATGTCGGGCCAGGAACCGACGATACATCGGCGCGGGCGGGGTGCTGGCCCCTAGACTCGGACCATGGACGTGTTGGTCATCGGATCCGGGGGGCGGGAGCATGCGCTGGCCTGGCGGCTGGCGCGCGACGAGACCGTGCGCAGCGTCCGGATCGCGCCGGGTAATGGCGGCACCGCCGCGGTGGGGGAGAACGTTGGCCTCGATATCACTGACACGACCTCGGTTGCGCGCCATGCCGTGAGGGAGCGATACGGGCTGGTCGTCATCGGTCCGGAAGCGCCACTGGCAGCCGGTCTGGCTGACGAGCTCGAATCAACGCGGATTCCGACCTTTGGACCGATGCGCGCCGCCGCGCGCCTCGAGTCGAGCAAGGCATTCGCCAAGCGCCAGATGGAGCGGGCGGGCGTGGCGACCGCATCGGCGGCCAGCTTCACGGATCCTGATGCAGCGGTTGCGCACGTCCGGGGCTCCGAGCGCGTCCCCGTGGTGAAGGCGGACTGGCTCGCGGCGGGCAAGGGAGTGGTTGTTCCCGAGACGCACGCGGAGGCGGAGGCCGCGGTGCTCGATCTGTTTGGGTCGGTCGGGCGCGGCGCCCGGGTGGTGCTGGAGGAGCGGTTGGATGGGCGCGAGGTGAGCGTCTTCGCGCTGGTCAGTGGCGAGTCGGTGGTGCCGTTGGCGGCGGCGTGCGACTACAAACGCCTGGGTGATGATGACGTTGGCCCGAACACCGGCGGCATGGGTGCGTACGCCCCGGTGCCATGGTTCGGCCGATCCGCGTTGGAGCAGATGGCGGCCGAGGTCTTCGAGCCTGTTGCCTGGCGAATGGCGCGCGACGGCTTTCCCTATCGCGGAGTCCTGTTTGCCGGCCTCATGCTGACCGATGACGGACCGATGGTGCTTGAGTTCAACGCCCGCTTCGGCGACCCCGAGGCGCAGGTCCTGCTGCCGATGCTCGACGGCGATCTGGCCTCGGCGCTGCTCGGCTGTGCGATCGGTGACCGTGGGCTGATGGAGAGCTCAGTGGCGGTGCGCGTCGGCGCCGCGGTCGGTGTGGTCGTGGCGTCCGAGGGTTATCCCGATGTGCCGCTGATAGGCCGTCGAATCGAGGGCGTTGAACCATCATCGGCTGCCGATGACGGCGAGGTGTTGTGCTTCCATGGCGCTACCCGTCGCAGGGCCGATGGCGCCTATGAGTCGACCGGTGGTCGCGTGCTCACGCTTGTCGGTCGCGGGGTGACCCTGGCGGACGCTCGCGCCTCCGCGTATCGCGGCGCGCGTGAGGTTGCGCTGAACGCCGGCCAGTACCGGACCGACATCGCCGCGCGCGATGCGACCACGGACCCCTAGCTGCCGCGAGCGAAACATCGGGGGTCGATCTCCAGCAAACAGGGTTGTGGGTGGCACAGCACATCCTGGGCCATCAACCGCAAGCCGGTGTCAACGATGACGGCTATTCTTGAAGGACCGATGCCCACCGTCGCCGTGATCTGCGGCTCTCGATCCGACCTGCCGATCCTGGTGCGCTGTTTCGACGTGCTCGACTCGTACGGGATCACGTGGGAGGCATCGGTCATCAGCGCCCACCGCCAGGCCGATGCGCTGCACGCCTACGTCGCCCAGGCCGAGGCTGCCGGCGTGCAGCTCTTCATCGGTGCTGCCGGCCTTGCCGCCCACCTGCCCGGGGTGCTTGCTTCGCTCACGGCGAAGCCGGTGATCGGGGTGCCGCTGGATGGAGGCTCCCTTGGTGGTGCCGATGCGCTCTACGCCGTGGTCCAGATGCCGCCCGGCGTGCCGGTGGCGACCGTTGCCATCGGTTCGGCGGGAGCGAAGAACGCGGGGCACCTGGCCGCTCGCATCCTCGCGCTCTCGGACGCGTCCGTGGCGGAGCGCGTGGCGGACTTCCGGTCCGAGCAGGCGTCCGGGGCCGAGCTCCGGATCGATCCGCGGGCGTAGAGGCGGCGACCCGTCGGCGGTTGCACACGGTGCGACTAGAGGCGCGGGAGGGTCCGCATCATGTCGCCGGGGCGGCAACCCGTCGGCGGTTGCACACGGTGCGACTAAAGTCGAACGAGAGCCAGCCCACGCGCCGCCAGTGTTACCGGGTGCAACTCAGGACGCGCGAGCCGGGCTTCGTTCGGAATTAGTGTCGTCCGGCGCAACTGCGGGGACGCCAGCCGTTCTGTCGGGCCGTCCGGCACGTCCGGCGGGGGACGTACTCGTTCCACCGGTGACCAACCGATACGCCCTCCGGAGCTGCGCGAGATCCTCGGCGACCTTGATTTCGCGGTTCCCACCGTCAGGTTTGCACCATATGCACCAACTGGAGAGGTAGAGCTCGGTTCCCTGCGGTTGCGTGCCGTCCATGCAACGAACCGTGCGGAATCGGCGCCGCACGGGTCTGGGCTCCTCCGGTTCGTGCATGCGGTGCAACATCCCTCGCCGGCGCGCTGGGCCGTACCATTCCGGATGTGATTGATCGGTATGCGCTGCCGGAGCTGCGCGAGATCTTCGGCGAGCAGCACAAGCTTGACCTGTGGCTGAGGATCGAGCTGCTCACGGTCGAGGCGCTGCGCGACGCGGGCGTTGTGCCGGACGCCGACTGGGTCCGGATTCGGGGCGCAGCAGCCGAGGTTGACGTGCAGCGCGCGCGAGAGATCGAGCAGGAGTCGCAGCACGACGTCATCGCCTTCCTGCGCTCGGTCACCGAGCGGCTCGGAACCGAAGGGCGCTGGCTGCACTACGGCCTGACCAGCTCCGACGTGCTCGACACGGCCACGGCGGTCATCCTGCGCGATGCGACGCGCGTGGTGGAAACCGAGCTGGCGCGGCTGATCGAGGTGGTTCATCGGCTTGCCCTCCAGCACCGGGACACGCCGATGGTCGGGCGCAGCCATGGCATCCATGCCGAGCCGATCACGTTCGGCTTCAAGGTCGCCGGCTGGTACGCCGAGCTTCAGCGCGATTCAGCGCGCGTCGAGCGGGCGCGCGAGGGAATCAGCGTGGGATCCATCTCCGGCGCTGTCGGCACCCACGCCAACGTCAGCGGTGAGGTCGAAGCGCACGTCCTCAATGGCCTCGGCCTGGAACCGGATCCGGCGCCGACGCAGGTCGTGAGCCGCGACCGGCACGCGGACCTGCTCACGACCCTCGCCGTCCTGGGCGGCACGCTCGAGCGGATCGCAACGGAGATTCGGCACATGCAGCGCACCGAGGTCGGGGAGGCATTCGAACCATTCGGCTCCGGCCAGCAGGGATCAAGCGCGATGCCTCACAAGCGCAACCCGATCCTGGCGGAGCGCGTGACCGGCATGGCGCGGCTGCTTCGTGGCGACGCCCTCATCGGCCTCGAGAACATGGCGCTCTGGCACGAGCGCGACATCAGTCACAGCTCCGCCGAGCGCTTCGTCTTCGAGCGCGCGCTGGGCGTCGCAGCCTATGCAACGCGCACGTTGGGCGACATCCTGGATGGGCTGGAGGTCGACGCTGATCGGATGCGCGCCAACCTCGATCAGCTCGGCGGCATGGTCTACTCGGAGGCGCTGTTGCTGGCCATGATCGTCAAGGGGGCCGATCGCCAGGAGGCCTACCGCCTGGTGCAGGGCGCGGCGAAGCGGGCATGGAGCGGGGAGGCGTCGTTCCGCGAAGCGCTGCGCGCTGACGCGATGGTCGCCGAGTGGCTCACGTCTGACGACATCGAGCAGGCGATGGACCTCGAGCATCACCTCGCCGGGATCGGCGTGACCTACCGCGCTCTCGGCCTCGAAGAAAGCGAGTAAGCAAGGACCGATGCGGCGCTGGTGGACCGATGCGACCGCCGCCGCGCGCCTGGTGGCCGAGTGTCCGCCCTTCTGGCTGCCGGGGGCGCTGGTCTGGCTGGTGACCGTGGGCTGGATTCCGATGCTCGTGGCGGTGGCACGGGCGCCGACCGTGGCCGAGCTCACATTTTTCGGGGCGGCGATCTACACCTCGGGTGCCTGGCCACTGAATGCGGTGGTGTTCGGTGTCGCTTCGTTCGCCGTCATCTGCGTCGGCTTCGCCGTGGCTGCGGTCGGTGAGGCTGCCCTGATCGCGTTCTCGCGCCGACGGCGGCTCTCGGCGGCCGACGCGCTCCGCGTCCTCGGCATCACCGTCGTCACTGCCGCACCGACGCTGTTCGCGGCTCTGCTGCTGGTCATCGCGCTGGCGTTCATCGCGCCGACCGAATTCACCGCGCCCGATGCCGGCGCGGGTCCCATCATCCGGACGTTGAGCCGTGCCGCGCCATTCCTAGGGCTGATCGCGGTGACCATGGCCATCGGTTCGGCGTTCCATGCTGCCGCCACCCGGGCGGTCATCGGGCCTGGCAACGGTCTCGTGACCGCACTGGTCTCAAGTCCGCGCCAGCTGGCGCGTGCGGGGACGTCGGGGGTCGCGCAGGCCGCATCGGTCCTGGCAGCGCGCTTCGTCTACCTGGCGCTGTCCGTGGTCATCATGGCGATGCTGTGGACGCCCATCGGTGCCAGGCTGACGAGGGACGGCTTCGACCCCGCGACCTCGTTGCTGCTGGTAGGCTTCGTGGCGATCTGGCTGTGCCTCGTCCTCGCAGGCGGCGCCCTTCACGCGTGGGGATCGGTCACGTGGACCGCGGTCTTCGACCGTGGCGTGCGACGGCACGGCCCCGACTTCGTACAGGTGGAGGCCCGGGCCGATCCATGACCGTCGACCTTTCGGTCGCCACGCAGATCGATCTGTCGCTGCGCCTGACGGTCGGGCTGATCCTTGGCGGGGTCATCGGCTTCGAGCGCGAGCTTCACCGCCAGCCTGCGGGATTCCGCACCCACAGCCTCGTTGCGTTGGGCGCCGCCCTCTTCACGGTCGTGAGCGCCTTCGGCTTCGAGGGTTCAATGGCCGACCCAACGCGCATTGCGGCGCAGATCGTGTCGGGCATCGGCTTCATCGGTGCCGGAACGATCCTCCAGCATCGCGGGCATATCCGCGGTCTTACCACGGCTGCGAGCCTGTGGGCCGTGGCGGCCATCGGCACGGCGGCCGGGGCGGGAATGTACGTCGTCGCTATCGCGGGGACTGTGTTGATCCTGGTCGTGCTGTCCCTGTTGGACTGGGTCGAGAACTTCACCAAGCGAAAGCTCCAATTGGGCAAGGCGCGCTACGACGTGCCTGACGAGCCGGAAGACGGACTGAGCGAGGACCTGCCATGACCCTGATGACGACGCACCTCGAGGGGCTTCCCCTCATCCACCGCGGCAAGGTGCGCGAGACCTACGAGGTGGATGACCGACACCTCCTGCTGGTCGCGACCGACCGCATCTCGGCGTTCGACGTCGTGTTCGACCAGCCGATTCCCGATAAGGGCGCCGTCCTG
>JACDHU010000104.1 GCA_013820865.1 Chloroflexota bacterium | reverse complement strand
TGCCGAAGTTCTGGCCGAGGAAGTGGCTGGTCCCGCACTGGAGGGCACGCGCGTCGCGCATCAGGCCCTCGATGCAGTACGTCTCGACCGCGCCGGGGAATCGCTCGCCGGGTGACTTGCGTCCCTTGAGGACAGGAATGCCCAGGACGTCTTCGGCCACCTCGCGATACACCTCGAGCATGCGGAGCGTCTCGGCCTGCGCGTCCTCGGCCGTGGCGTGGGCGGTGTGTCCTTCCTGCCAAAGGAACTCGCTGGTCCGCAGGAAGAGGCGCGTGCGCATCTCCCAGCGCACCACGTTGCCCCACTGGTTGTACAGCAGCGGCAGGTCTCGGTAGCTCTGGATCCAGCGTTTGTAGGTGCTCCAGATGATCGCCTCGGAGGTCGGCCGGATGGCGAGCGGCTCCTCGAGCTCCTGGCCCCCGCCGCGCGTGACGACCGCGACCTGGGGGGCGAATCCCTCGACGTGATCGGCCTCCTGCTGCAGCAGGCTCATGGGAATGAGGAGCGGGAAGTACACGTTCTCGTGTCCGGTCGCCTTGAACCGATCATCAAGCGCGCGCTGCGTCAGCTCCCACATGGCATAGCCATGGGGCTTGATGATCATCGAGCCCTTGGCCGGACCATGCTCGGCCAGCTCGGCCCGCTTCACGACCTCGACGTACCAGGCGGGAAAGTCATCTGCCTGTGTCGGCAGCTTGTTCGTGCTCATGTGAGACCGATGCTACCCGATGCGCTCGCCTGCGCTCCCGCAGAGCTCCACCCGTCGGGGCCGATACATCGGCGATCTGTGACATCGCTTGCTGGCTGCGCGGCGCATCGTCGATACATCGGCGGCGCGCACGCTCGAAGTGCGCCCAGCGCTGACCCCCGTGTCACCGCCGAACCGATACATCGGTGAAGCGTGTCGCGAGGGAGGACCGATGTCGCAGATCACCGACACATCGGTTGCCAGGTGACAATGACTCACGACTGGCGCGCCCCTCACGCACGGCACTGGCCGCCATATCGGCGAACAGTGACACCGCAGCCGACCCATGTCGCAATCTGGCGATCTATCGGCGCGGCAGAACGCCGGGCGGCGACGGACCTACAGGTTGCCGCGCCGCTCCTGCTCGATCTCGATGGCCTCGAACAGCGCCTTGAAGTTGCCGACACCGAATCCGCGTGACCCGTGGCGCTCAATGATCTCGAAGAAGAAGGTCGGCCGGTCCTGTACCGGGCGGGTGAAGATCTGGAGCAGATAGCCCTCCTCGTCCCGGTCGGCCTCGATGCCGAGCTCCTCGAGGACGTCTATCGGCACACCGACATCGCCGACGCGGTCGGGGAGCGACTCGTAGTAGGCGTGCGGCATGCCCAGGAACTCGATGCCACGCTCGCGCAGGACGCGGACCGTGCCCACGATGTCCTCCGTGCGCAGGGCGATGTGCTGTGTCCCGGCCGTGCCGTAGTAGTCGAGAAATTCCTGGATCTGGCTCTTCTTCTTCCCGGCGGCGGGCTCGTTGATCGGGAACTTGATCCGCCCGTTGCCGTTCGTCATGACCTTGCTCATGAGCGCCGAGTAGTCGGTGTGGATCACCTTGTCGTCGTAGTGGATGAGCTGCGCGAAACCGAGGACATCCTTGTAGAAATCAACGAACCGATTCATGTCGCCGAGGGCCACGTTTCCGACGCAGTGGTCAACCTCGAGCAGGACCTGACCGGTCGCCGCCGGCGCGGGGCTCTTGATGCGGTGGTAGCCGGGAGCGAAGGCTCCGTTGTAGTCAGACCGATCCACGAAGGAGTGGACCACGTCCCCGTAGGTGCGAATGGAGCTCCGGCGCAGCGTGCCCTTCGTCCCCTCCGATTCCGTCGGCTCCAGCGCCGAGGTGGCGCCGCGTGATGTCGTCTCGCGCCAGGCGCTCTCAACATCATCGACGGCAAACGCGATGTCCCGCACCCCGTCTCCGTGCTCGGCCACGTGCTCGGCGATCTCGCCGCTGTTGCTCAGCGGCGCGGTGAACACGAAGCGGATGTCGTTCTGAACCATCACGAAGCTGGACCGATCCCGCACGCCGGTCTCGAGCCCCGCATAGGCCACCGGGGTGAAGCCCCACAACGTGCGGTAGTAGTGCGCCGCCTGCTTGGCGTTACCGACCCAGAACTCGACGTGGTCGATCCCGTTGAGCGGCAGGAAATCCTGCGCCTCGGCGGCGGCGTTGGGGTTGATGACGGCACCGGCCTGGTTCGCGGCGCCGCGCGCGAGCGTATCGGTCATGGGGTTCAGTCTACTGCAGCATTGATGCCTTGCTACCCGGCCGTGCCGGCCTCGAGCGCCACCTCGATCATGCGGTCGATGGCTCGGTCCAGCTCTTCGAGCGGCAGGTAACTCTCTTCGGTGGAGACCTCTTCGGAGAGGACATCGCTGACGGTGAGGGCACACGCCGCCTGCGCCCCGGCACGGGCCGCCAGGAAGAACAGGGCGGATGCCTCCATCTCGAAAGCGAGAACGCCGCGTTCGCGCCAGCGTTTCGCGTAGTCCTCATCGGTGTTGTAGAAGACGTCGACCGATGCCACCAGGCCCGTCTGGACCTCGATGCCGGCGGCAGTGGCGGCGTCGACGAGGGCGCGGGTGAGGTTGAAGTCGGCGGCGGGCGCATAGGCCTCGCCGTGGAGGTAGGTGCTCGTGGCACCGTCGACCGGGCAGGCCGCGGTGGCGATGACGAGGTCGCCAGTCTGGAGCCCGTCCGCGATCCCGCCGCACGTCCCGACCCGGATGAGCCGCCGCGCACCCAGGCGCAGAAGCTCCTCGACCACGATGCTCAGGCTGGGCGTGCCCATCCCGCTGGTCTGGACGCTGACCGGGACGCCGTTGTACGTGCCGGTGAAGCCGAAGAGGCCGCGGTGGTCGTTGACCTGGCGTGCGGAGCCATCGTCGAAGCGTTCTGAGATGCGGCGCGCGCGGTTGGGATCGCCGGGAAGGAGGACGAGTGGCGCGTAGTCGCCCTCCTCAGCACGAAGGTGAATTTGTGGCATGGCCCTAGCGTACAGAATGGCGCGACATGTGCATCGGTGAACCGCGGTGAGCAAGTCAGAGCCAGTCAAGCCCGTGCGGGAGACCGTCCGCGACCTGATCCGTGCGGCCGGTGGCGGATTGCTCGTCGGACTTCCCCTCCTCTACACCATGGAGATGTGGGACCACTCTTTCCTCCTGCCGTCATGGAAGATCGTGGTGCTGCTGGGCGTGGCATTCGTCGTGGTTGTCGGGTTCAGCGCGGTGAGCGGCTTTCGACGCGAAAGGTCGTGGGCCGAGCTGCTCATCGACTCCGTCGAGACGATGGGGATCGGCGCGGTGGTCGCAACCGTGGCGTTGCTGCTGCTGGGGCGGATCGGTCTCGAGACCAGCCTGCGCGACGCGGTCGGAAAGATCGCGCTCGAGATGATCCCGGTCGCGTTCGGGGTGTCGCTGGCCGGCGGGCAGCTCGCCTCGCCCGATGACGACCCCGAGGACGCGGCGGCTCAAGGCAGCTCGGTCGGTGACGGCGCCGGAGTGGGCGCCTTCGGACGCCTCTTCATCGCGGGCGGTGGTGCGCTGCTCTTCGCGCTCAACATCGCGCCGACAGAGGAGCCGCTGCTGCTCGGCGTCGAGGCCGAGTGGTGGCTCTTGTTGCTGGTCATTCCCGCCACGCTGGCCATGACGTTCGCTATTGTGTTCTACGCCGACTTCCGTGGTGGCCGGTCGCTGGACGCCGGCGACAGCCCCCTCGATCATCCGCTCACCGAGACCCTGGCGGCGTATGCCGTGAGCCTGCTCGTCAGCCTGCTCCTCCTGTGGGCATTCGGCCGGACCGATGGCGTCGGGCTACGGGCGATCATCGGACAGGTGATCATGCTCGCGGCGGTGGCATCATTCGGCGCCGCTGCCGGTCGGTTGCTTGTCGGTGGGAGTCAGCAGCAGCAGCAGGAGGCAACCTGACGTGCGTCAGAACTGGGCGGAATGGGCGACGCTGGCCGTGAGTGTCGTGGCGGTGATCGGCGTCATCGGTGGGCTGACCCTCGACGGCATCTTCACGGACGCTGGACCTCCCGAGCCCGTGGTTGAGCTCCAGGTTGATGCTGCCTACCAGACCGAGACCGGCTGGATCGTGCCAGGTACCGTCTCAAATGATGGCGGTGAAGCGGCCGAGGCGATTGTTCTGCGGGCAACGGCGAGCGTCGCGGGCAACGAGGAAGAGAACGAAATCACGCTCGACTACCTGCCGCCCGGCACCGATGTCGACGTTTCGTTCGGCTTCAGCGCGGAGCCGGATGGCGAGGTCACGGTCCAGACCATCGGCTTCCGGCTACCCTGAGGTCCCATGAGCGACCGCTGGGCCGATGAGCTCGCCTTCACCGTTGACGTTGCTCGCCGCGCGGGCGCGGTGCTGACCGAGAGCTATGAGCGCCTGGAGCACATCGACTACAAGAGCAAGCGCGATGTTGTCACCAACGCCGATTACGCGTCGGAACGCCTGGTCATCGACGCCATCAAGGCGCGCTATCCCGGCGATGCCATCCTGGCCGAGGAGTCCGGCGAGCATGCCGGGGTCCTGCGCGACGACGGATCGAACAATGGCCGCACCTGGGTCATCGATCCGCTCGATGGCACGGTGAATTATGCCAACGGGATCCCGTATTACTGCGTCAGCATCGGTCTGGTCGTGGACGGCCGGCCGGCGGTCGGGGTTGTCCTGGACCCGGCGCGTGACGACCTGTACTCCGCCACGGCAGATGGGCCGGCCTGCCTGGACGGTGAGCCGATCGTGGCATCCACCAAAGAAACATTGAGCGACTACGTGGTCAGCCTGGCGGTGATCGGGTCCGGTGGGCTGGCGCGGGAGCGGAAGATCGCGCCGAGAATCAGGATCCATCGGCGCATGGGCAGTGCTGCGCTGGCCCTGGTATACGTCGCGAATGGCCGCTTCGATGCCTTCGTCCAGAACGGCGGTCTTTCACCCTGGGACGTGGCTGCGGCCGGGCTGATTGTGGAGCGATCGGGCGCGGTTGTCACCGATCTCACCGGTAATGCGTGGTGGGACCCGAAGCGCTCCGCACCCACTATCAGCATCGTCGCCGCGCCGCTGGCACAACACGGCGCTCTGCTTCAGATGCTGACGGGGCTAAAGACGAAGGTTCGGACGCGGCGCTGAGGCACGGTGCGGCTTCGGTTGCACCCGGTGCGACCAATGTCGAAGGAACGGCAGCTCCACCGTCGCCTGTGTCATCCGGTGCTACCCAGGACGTGTGAGCCCGGTTTCGTTCGACGTTGGTGTCGTCCGGTGCAACAACTGCACGTCAGCGCGGGTCTGCGTCGAGGACGTGGGCGAGCATGCCAAGGGTCATGGCCGTGGCTCCCCAGACGCCCACCCCACCGTACCGATACGCCCCTGCCTTGATGCGCATGCCGCGCACGGTGAACTCCTCCACAGCGATGACCGCATCGTCAAAGAGCGCGGCAAGCGGCAGTTCGACGATGGAGGCCACCTCCGCGTCCTGCGCGACGAGCGCCGGCCGGGACGCAACCGTGCCGACGAATGGTCGCACTTCGAAGTTGCTGCCCGGAATCCACACGTCCTCGAGCACCCCGGCGACTCGGACCATGTCCGGCTCCAGGCCGATCTCCTCCCAGGCTTCTCGTAGCGCGGCCGCCTCGCGCGAGGCATCGGATGGGTCGACCGAGCCGCCCGGCAGTGAGACCTCGCCACCGTGGGCGCGCATCTCGACGCGACGAACCGTGAGCGGAATGACGAGCTGTCCGGCCGCGTCTGGGTAGATTGCGAGGAGCGTTGACGCGTAACGCGGCGCGCTTCGGGCCGTCCACTCGAATCGGCGCCGGGTGACCTCGTCCTCGGCCGTCTTCGGCAGCAGGCGCTCGTCGAGCGGGATCGGTCGGGATGCGCGGGATAGGGCATCAGCCACGGCCTCCTGCCATCCGCCCTCAGCGCGTAGTATTCGCTCCATGACCCAGGGCCACCTCAATCGCGACAGTCGCGTCCGTGACGCGCTCTACCGCACGCGCGTGCTCGTCAACCGTACCCCGCACTTCAGTGCCGCGACGCGCCGTGAGGCGAATCGGGCCCTCGACATCTTCGACAACCAGCTCGGACTCAACCAGGTGAACGCGGCTGACGCGGCACGCGGGTTGGAGCTGCTCAACCGAGCGCATTCGTCTCTCACGTTTGGCCTGCTGCGCAACACCGACTTCGCGGACCGATTCGCCCCGGCCCTGCGCCGGCTCGGCATGCGAGGGATCAGCGATCGGCTGGACGAGGTTCCGGCCTCGGTCATGGCATTGCCGATCTCGGGTCCCCGGGGCGACCGTGAGCACCGCGACGATCTCCCGGTCGAAGTGCGCCTCGACGCGCAGGGCAAACCGCTGCCGCCTCCCCCCGGGTACTACTAGGCATCGTCTTCAGGTGGCTCCGCCATCCACTCGGCGGGCGCGGAGGCAGCGGCCGCGCTATCC
>JACDHU010000103.1 GCA_013820865.1 Chloroflexota bacterium | reverse complement strand
CTCGGGAGGCGTGTCAAGGGGCAGACCCTTCGAAGTCAACCAGCCGGCCCAGGCCTCGGCGGCAGTCACGGCGGCCGCCGATGCCGCCTCCACATGTTGCGTCAGCCGCACGAGCTCGGCGCGTCGGGCCTCGAGCCTCGAACGTTGATCCCGCACCAGCTCGCGTTGCGCCCGTGTGGCGGCGAGCTCGTCCGCGGCCGCACGAAGCGCATCGTCCGACGCGTCCGGCTCCAGCCCAAGCTCGCTCAGCAGCCCCGCGCGCTCGACGTCGAGGGTCGTCACATCCTCGCCCGTCATCCCGCTCCTTCGTGCTAGAAGCAGGAGCAGTGCCCCGGCCACTGCGCCGAGCACGGCTCCCACCAACGTTGCGGCCACCAACGAGCCGACAACGAGGCCGATCATCAACAGCGCACCCGCCAGTCCGTAGGTCACTGCAGGCGACCGTGCGAAGCCGATGGCGCTTCCGCCCGCGACGGCAACCGCCGCGGCACGCCGCAGGCGCACGTCGTCCATGTCGCGCAGCACTCTCGCGCGCGATGCGAGATCAGCCTCGTCGGTCTCGCGCACGCCCTCGCGCTCGCGAAGCTCCAGCTCATGCTCCGCCAGGCGACGTCGCTGCTCACCGTCGGAGGCGGCGGACCGGGTTGCATCGAGGTCCCGTCCGTGCGCGCGGGTCGCCTCCACTGCGGGAATCGAGTCGTCGAGTGCCACCAACCGCGCCTCGGTCCAGCCACCCACGCGCGCCAGCTGTTCCGCCACGGCGGCATCGTGACGTGCTTCAGATGTCTCCAGGCCGCGGCGCTGGCCATCGGCGGCGGTCCGCGAAGCCCGTTCCGTGACGAGGGCGCTGATCTCCTCGGCGCGGCCAAGCACGTGCTCGTCCACGTCGGTCCGCCCGAGTGAGCCGCGCGCCTCGAGCAGTTGCTCGTCGATGGCCGCGAGGGTTGCGCTCGCCTCGCCACGCTCACTCAGCCGGCGGTCGAGGATGACGGCCGCGTCCTCGGGAAAGGTGTCGAGCGCCGCGTCACCGGCGGCCAGCTCGGCGCGAACGACCCCGAGTTCGGCGACGATCGGCACCGCTTCGATCAGGCGCCCGCAGCGGAGCGTTCGCTCGCGACGCTCTCGGATCTCGTCGCGCAACGCATCGGCTCGGGCGCGCAGGGCATCGCGGTCGCGGTGGGCCGTCGCATGCTCCTCCGGCTGCTGCGCGAGGTCCCCAATCTCCCGGCGAAGCTCATCGATCCGTCCGAGCAGCACGTTGAGCGGCTTCTGGCTGCCGCGTGGCAGGAAGCTCGCGTCCATCTCCTGTCGGAGGCGTCGCTCGAGATCCACCGCGCTGGTGCCACCCAACCCGGCCCCAGCGCCGTAGATCCTGCCGCGCACCCCATCGGCATTCAGGCTCGACAGGTTCTGAAGCTCACCCAGGCCGAAGGCGAAGATATTGTTGAAGAGGTCCCGATCGGCGCCGCGCAACAGCCGGTCCAGCGTCTCCTGTCCGCCCTGGTTGCCGTTCGGCGCACGCACGGCCAGCGAACCCGCGCCGCCTCGCTCGCCGAAACGCTCCACGGTCCAGCGCTCGTTGCTGGCGGTGCGCAGGACGAGCCGGCCTCCGCGACGTCCACCGGCGAAGGCCGGATACCAGGTCCGTCCGTCCCGAGTGGGTTCGAAGCCGAACAGGAGCGCACGAAGGCCATTGAGCAGGGTCGTCTTGCCGGCCTCATTGGCGCCGACGAGGACCGTCATGCCGGCGTCCAGCGTCCAGTTGGCCGCGTGAAAGCGACCGAACCCGTCCAGCTCGATGCGTTCGATGCGCATCAGCGTTCGTCCTCGGCGGTGAGCAGGAGGTCGATCGCCATGGCCTCCGCGTCGTCGAGGAGCCGGCCGCTGAGCTCGTCGTCGTCCGGTCGCGCATCACGCAGATGGCGCCGGCCACGCTGCGATTCGTCGAACAGCGGCGCGACGGCAGTACGCAGCGCGGCTGTCCAGCGTTCATGCTCGTCCGGATCGGTGGTTCGAACGCTGCGGCGTGCCGACGCAGCCGTGCGCAGGAAGTCGCCGACGAAGTCTGGCGCCTCGCGCCGGACCTCGAGGTCGACATCGGGCCGCGTGGCGTCGCGGATCGACTCCACCCAGGCGAACCCGGAGGCGCCGATCCCCTCCTCGTTGAGCAGCTCGCGCAGATCCTGGATGTAGCCCGTCCTTGCGAGGTGACCGTGCAGCGGACCGCGGCCGGAAATGCGGAGGCGAATGACGAGCGAACGCCCATCGGCAGCCTCGATGGCCGCGCCGATGGCCGCGCGGGCGGCGCGTCCGAGCGCCTCGTCATCGGCCACGGACGAGATCGACAGGTCCAGTGGCTGCCAGCGCACGACGTCGGTGGCCACGAAACGCGGGTTGACGCGGCCCGCGGCGTCAACGTCCACCACGTAGCAGCCGCGCGCGCCAAGCTCCCCGGGATCGCGACCCTGCGGGATACCGCTGTAGAACGCCGGCGGATCGGCCAACACCTGACCGGGCTGATGGATGTGGCCAAGCGCCCAGTAGTCCATGCCCGAGGCTCGCAGGTCCTCAAGAGAGCACGGAGCATAGTTCGCATGGCCCGGACGATCGCCCACGTTGGTGTGCAACAGGCCGATGGAGAACGGTCCGGCCGGATCGGCCCGAAACCCGGCAGCGTAATTCTCACTGACAGCCGTGGTCGGATACGAACGTCCATGGATGCGGGCGATCTCGTGGCCGTCGCGCAGCACCGGAACGTTCTCGACCGCCGCCGTCCCGAACCGATGCACCGCGGCCGGGAACTCCAGCGACGGCGCCCAGCTGCGTCCGTCGAGCGGATCGTGGTTGCCGTGAACAACGAAGCTCCGAATTCCGGCCGCAGCCAGCTCGGCCAGGCCGTCCCGAAACCGCGTCTGTCCGAGCAGCGTCGGGCTGGCGACCTCGAACACATCCCCGGCCACGACCACGAAGTCCACCGATTCAGCAAGCGCCGTGCGGACCACCGAGCGCCAGGCTTCGGTGGTGGCGTGGCGAAGAACGGTCAGAACATCCGGCGGAGCCTCCGAGGCGAGACCCTCGATGGGACTGTCCAGGTGAAGGTCACCGGTATGCAGAAAGCGGAACGGCTGGAGGGACGACAAGGCCCGCCAAGCGTAGCCGATGGGCGTGTCAGCTCATCGGTCGCGAGGCGGGTCTTGTCCGGTCCGTCAGGTGATGCCGGCCCCTCCCCCCGAACGATCAGGGATCGTGCCGGCCGGCATCCACTCTGGTCAGACGGATCGACGGCCGCTGAGCAACTGGAACAGCAGCACCGCGGCCGCAACCACCAGAACGATCCAGATCAGGTTACCGACCGCTCCGGTCAGCAAACCCAGGAGCCAGAGCACCAACAGGATGACGATGATCGTCCAGAGCATGGTTTCTCCTCACTTCAGTTTCATCCCCTCCTGCGATGCCCGATGCATCGCGCCGCACCGGAATATCGCACATTGTGTGCCAGAACGGCGACCGAGCGCTCATTCGCCGCGCGGACGACGCTCCTCGATAACCTGATACACCAGGAGCACGGCGGCGACCAGCAGCAGGAGGTTCACCCACTGGCCAAGTCGCAGGATGACCCCGGCCAGCCACAGCACGAGGGCCACCGCCGTGGCGATCCAGATCATGGAATCGGGTCGAGCAGGACGACAAAGGCCATGACGGCGAGCAGGACGACGACCGCGGTCGATGCCACCACGACGCTGGCGACGACCACGGTGCGTTCGACCTTCATGCCGACAGCGCCTCGACCAGCTGATCCACGTGCTCGGCCGGCTTGACCTGGGCCAGGACGTGCTCGATGCGCCGATCGGGTCCGACCACGAACGTCGATCGCTCGGTGCCCATGTACTCGCGACCCGCGAACATTTTTTTCACCCACACCCCGAATGCCTCGGCCACGCGATGGCCTTCGTCCGACAGGAGCCGATACGGAAGCGCGTACTTCTCGCGGAACTTCGCGTGTCTCTTCACGCTGTCGGGCGAGACGCCGAAGACCTCGACGCCGGTGTCGCTCACGCGCGACCAGTTGTCGCGCAGCTCGCACGCCTGGGTCGTACAACCGGGCGTGTCGTCCTTGGGATAGAAGTAGAGGGCATATCGCGATCCAGCGAGATCATCGGTCGACATGATGCTGCCATCATCAGCGGCCATCGTGAAGTCGGGGGCGGGATCGCCGGCGTTCAATCGGCTCATGCACGAAATTCTAGCGGTCGGCGCTCATCTCCTCGATGGCCAGCAGCACCGGAGGAAGCTCGCGCGCCTCCATGCGAGCGCTGAGCGCATCGGCGAAGGCACCGATGGCTGCGTCATCGGCCTCGGCCAGGTCGTGTCCCGCGCCGTCGAGCACCTGGCGCTCCGGTGTGTTGCCTGCCTCGCGCAGCGCATCGGCCAGGAACAATGACTCTTCGGGGTCGGCCCATGCGTCATGGATTCCATGGGCCAGCACGACGTTGCGATGGAGCATCGTGGCAAGCGCCATCGCGGGGGTGTGGAATCCCTGCTCCCACGCCGCCAGCTTCAGCTCGATCTCGTTGAGCAACATGGTGGTCTCGCGGCGGTCGGCACGTTCGACGAGCTCCTCCAGGTTGCGATCGAGGGATTCGACGATCGGGTGCTCGCGATCTGCGCCGGTTCGCCCTCGTTCGGCCGCGCCGCGGCGCATCACCCCCCGCAACGAGCGAGCGGCTGGACCGATGAGCCCCACCGCGCCGATGGCCGGGTCTCCAATCGCGACGCTCAGCGCGACGCTGGCTCCTTCCCCGTGCCCCACGACCGCCGCACGCCGCAGATCAAGCTCCGGGCGAGAACGCATGGCGCCGATGGCATCCCGCGCGTCGTCGATACGAGTGAACAGGCTGACCTTCTCCCACGCGCCATCGGACTCACCGCAGCCACGAGGGTCGTAGCGCAGCGTGGCCACGCCGCGCGCGGCGAACGCGTCAGCCAACCGCGTGAAGAGCCCCAGCCGGGCGTCAGGGGGCGGCGCGAACCACGATGGATGCCCGGCGCGGTCCCATCCGCCATCGCGCCCACGCGGCAGCCAGGACGGCACAAGCAGGACCCATGGCAGGCGACCTTCGCCGTCGGGCAGGGTCAGGGTCGCGGCCAGCGAAGCGTCGCCAGCCTGGAACCTCAGTTCCTCGATGCGCGTCACGGGTCCGATGGTACGCTCGGCGCCCGTGAGCCTGTCACCCGAGCCGATCTTCACGCCGCCACCCGAGAACGTGCCGTTCACGCCGGATCCTCGTGCCGAACTGCCGTCGGGCGCGGAGGTGGTCGTGATCGGAGGCGGGATGCTCGGCGCATCGGCGGCTTACCACCTCGCGCTCGCCGGAATGCGACCACTGGTGATCGAGGCCAACGCCCCGGCCTGGGGCGCGTCGGGCCGAAACGCCGGCATGGCGCTCGCCGGCCTTGGTGGGCACTTCGACCGGGTGACGCGCCTCGTGCACGCGTCCGGGACACGCTCGATCCTCGACTACACGACGCGCTCCCTCGACATGCTCGAGGCCTGGGACGCCGAGCTGCCGGGCGGCATCGAATGGGACCGGTTCGGCTCGCTCGACCTCGCGGTTGACGATGTGGAAGAGGCTCACGTGCGGAGCATGGCCGCTCTCCAGGCTGACGCGGGCCTCGAGGTGCGAGTCGTGGACCGCACCGAGCTGGCGGAGCTAGCGCCGGGATTGGCGATTGACCAGGTACGCGCGGCGAAATGGACGCCGGGCGACGCCAAGCTCAACCCATTCCGGCTGTGCTATGGGCTGCTCGAGCGGGTCCGCGTGCTCGGCGGAACCGTCGTCACCGGCGTGCGGGTGGATCGGCTGCTGGCGGGCGGCGGGCGCGTGACCGGCGTGGCGACCTCGCACGGGGAGGTGGCGTCAGGCTCGGTATTGCTGGCCACCAATGCGTGGACGCCGTCACTTGCTCCGCACCTCGCCGCCAACCTCACGCCGATCCGCGAGACGGTGTGCGTGACCGAGATGCTGCCCTTCAGCATCGGCGCACCCGGGTTCGAGACGAACCAGTGCAACGAGTACTGGCGCCAGATGCGCTCAGGCGAGGTCGTGATCGGAGGGTTCGCTGTAGCCGATGAGGGAATGGGGATCGGCTCGTACTCCACCCGCGTTCGATCGTCGATTCCGCCGTTGCTGGCCCGCCTGCTGGAGCGTCTGCATCCGGCACTGAGCGACGCCCGCATCATCCGCTGCTGGGCCGGACTGCTCGACTTCGCCTCGCTCGAGATCCCTATGGCCGGACCGCTGCCCGCGGAGGACGGCACGCCGCTGCCTGGCGCCTACGTTGCGGCAGGCCTGACAGGCCACGGCCATCCCTACGCACCAGTCCTGGGGTTGCTGATGGCGGAGCTGATCGTTTCGGGCGCGCCATCTACGCTGCCGCTCGCGCCGTTCGATCCCGGTCGCTACATCGGGGTCGTGCATGCGCCGACCTGGCTGGAGCCATTCTTGGGGAGCTAAGCACCCGCAATCGACACCCAGCGACAGGTCGGCGAA
>JACDHU010000102.1 GCA_013820865.1 Chloroflexota bacterium | reverse complement strand
CGAGATCGAGCGTGCAGGCAAGCGAGCCGGCATAGCCCTCAACCCCGAAACCGAAATGGCGGCGGTGCTGCCGTATCTCGAGCGCGTCGACATGGTGCTGGTGATGACCGTCCACCCCGGCTGGGGCGGACAGTTGTTCATCGATGAGGTTCTGCCCAAGATGGAGTCGCTGCGCGCCGAGATCGACCGCCGCCGGCTCGAGGTCGAGATCGGCGTGGATGGGGGAGTCAACCTCGAGACGATCGGCCGCGCCCATGCGGCCGGGGGCGAGGTGCTCGTCACCGGCAGCGCCCTGTACAGTACCGACGGCGACCTGGCGTCCACGGTTGCCGCCCTGCGCTCAGCTGCTCTCGAGCGCCCCGGACCCGATATCGACGCCGAAAGGACATGACGCTGCTGCCTCGCCGAACCACGTCGCTCTCGATCCTCCTCCTCATGCTGGCCATCGTGGTGGCCGGCTGCAGCGAGGAAAGTCCCCAGCTCCCGTTCGTGCCGACGCCGGAGCCCACGCCCGAGCAGCCGCGCGAGATCGTTGTCAGCATCATCGCAAGCGGCAGCGAGGAATCGGTGCCCAACGCCGAGGTCACGGTCGACGGCGACGTGGCGGTCACTGCTGCAGACGGCACCGCAACCCTGACCGCCATGCGAGGCGCGGACGTGGCAATCAGCGCCGCGGACCACGACCCCGCCGAAGCCACCATCCCGGACGAAGGGCCACTCACGGTCGAAGTTCGTCCGAACGTGGCCCACGGCACGGTGACCGGGACGGAGGGTGAGCCGCTCGAGGGAGTGCGCGTATTCCTCGACGGGGACAGCGACGCCGACATGGCGGACGTCGCGATGGTCGAGACCGACGTGGACGGCGCGTACGAGCTGGCCGGTGTGCCCGAGGATGCGACGCTGATCTACAAAATGCCCGGCTATCGGCTCGTCGAGCTCAGCGTCGGCGACACCCTCGAACACGACGTCGCCATGGATTCGTTCGAGGCGCGCGCGCTCTACGCGCCATCGGCCATCTTCGAGGGCGCCGGACGGCTTGACGCCATGCTCGCGTTGCTGGAGCGGACGGAGGCCAACGCGCTCGTGATCGACGTCAAGGAGACCGATGGGCGCCTGTACTACGCCACCGATCTTCCCGAGGCCGTCGAGCTCGGTGCGGTGCGCGAGGCGCCGGTCTTCGACCTGGAGGAGATCCTGCCGATGCTCCGCGACCGCGGCATCTACACCATCGCGCGGGTGGTGGCCATGAAGGACAACACCAGTGCCGCGGCCCGTCCCGAACTCGCGGTGCGCAACAGCGCCACCGGTGAGCCGTGGCGCGACAACATCGGGGGCGCCTGGCTCGACCCATCGGCCCCGGGCGTGGCCGAATACATTGCCGCCATCGCGGGCGATCTCGCCGCTCGCGGCTTCGACGAGGTGCAGCTCGATTACATCCGCTTCTTCAGTGACGGACCGTATGACGTGGCCGACACGAACCTGCCGAATACGCAGTCGTTTCGCCTGCCGGCCATCGGTCGGGTGCTCCGCGTCGTCAGCGATGAGCTCGACATGACGCGCACGTTCCTGAGCGCGGACGTCTTTCCGATCAGCTTCATCGTGCCCGACGACCAGGGAATCGGCCAGCGGCCTGAGGTGATCATGCCGTACGTGGACTACTTCAGCCCCATGGTCTACCCGTCACACTACGGCCCCGGCGTCTTCGGCTTTGAGGTGCCGAACAACTTCCCGTACGAAGTCGTCGACCAGACGCTCGAGATCATGAACGAGCAGACCCAGGGCCTGCCGGTCGTCATCCGGCCCTGGATTCAGGACTTCGGCTACGGACCGTTCCCGCCGTACAGCGCGGACCAGGTGCGAGCCCAGATGACCGCCGCCGCCGATCGTGGGGCGAAGGGATGGATGATCTGGAATGCTCGCGCCACCTTCACCGAAGCGGCCCTCGGCGCCCCGCGCGACGGCGAGGACGCAGGCTCCGTCACCTCTGTTCCGCCCGCCCCGCCCGAGAGTCCCGAGCCATCGCCATCCGAGTCCCCATAGACCGATGCGCCTGGTCGTGCAGCGCGTCGCCCGCGCGTCCGTGTGCGAAGCCGGTGAGTTGCTGGGCGAGGTCGGTCCGGGAGCGGTCGTCCTGGCAGGGATCGGGCACGATGACACTCCCGAGATCGTGGAGCGCATGGCCGACAAGCTCATCGGCCTTCGCTACTTCGAGGACGCGGACGGTCGGACGAACCTTGCGATCGCTGATGGTGGGGGTGCCTTGCTCGTGGTCAGCCAGTTCACGCTCTACGCGGACTTGCGACGCGGTCGGCGACCCGGCTTCATGGCGGCTGCGCTACCGGAAGTCGCAACGCCGCTCATTGACCGATTCGTCGAGCGGCTGCGCGGCCATGGCGTGGCCGTCGAGACGGGACGCTTCGGCGCCGAGATGGCCGTCGAGCTGGTGAACGACGGACCGTTCACGCTTATCCTCGACTCGGAACGCGACCTGGGCTGACGCGCGGAGGCCACCCTGGTCCGGCGTATACGGATAATATGCCGTCGGATCGGGCTCAGATGGAGTGGGTCAGACCTTCTGGGCGGTGCGGCGGCAGCGGCTGCAGGCCTTGACCTTCGAGACCCTGCCGTCGGTGGTGACGGTCATCGGCTGAAGGTTTGGCAGCCATCGGCGCAGGGCGCGCTTGCGGTTCATCCCGACCGACTGGGGGTTCCAGCCGGTGATCGGGCGCTTGCCGCAGATGTCGCAGACGCGGGCCATGGTCGAGCGGTTCTCCAAAATCAAGGGGACGCCGGCACGGAGGTGCCCGGCGATCGGGATGGTAGCACGCTAGGATCGGGCCATGCAATCGAGCCGCCCGTGACCGTGCTCGGACCGGACGATCTCGATCGGCCCATCCGGATTGCGATGCCCGATCTGACGCGTGGCGCGGCGGCGCTCGCTCGACTGCGCATCACGACCGCGCGCGAAGCGTTGTGGTACCTGCCATTCCGGTATGACGACTTCAGCGACCTGCGTCCGCTGGGCGAGCTCCTGCCGGACGAGAAGCAATCGGCGCGCGCGCGTGTCGAGGCAGTTCGCGTCGAACCTGGTTTTGGACGTCGACCGCAGCGCGTGATCGTGCAGCTCAGCGATGACACGGGCAGCGCGGAGGCCATCTGGTTCGGGCGGCAGTTCGTCGAGCGACGGTTGAAGGCGGGGGACGAGCTGATCGTGTCGGGCAAGGTGACCCAGCGTGGATGGCGGTCGCAGTTCACGTCGCCTGAGTTCAGCCCGGTCGGCCGCGAATCGGTGCACACGGCGCGGGTCGTACCGGTGTATCACCTCGCAGCCGGCGTGACGCAGAAGCGGCTGCGCGAACTCTTGGCGCGCATCCTGGATGCTGCCCTTCCCGCGGTCGAAGACCCGCTCGACGAGAACGAACGCGGTGAGCTGCCGGTGCTGAGCGAGGCCATGCGAACGGCGCACTTCCCCGAGGATGCCGGCGACGTGACCGGCGCACTTGACCGGCTTGCCTTCGACGAGCTCCTGGCGCTCCAGATCACGTTCGCCCAGGCACGACAGGCGCGCGAACTCCTCACGGCGCCACGGATTTCGGTGACCGATGCGCAGCGCAACGAGATCGTCGATGCCCTGCCCTTCACGTTGACCGATGACCAGGCTTCCGCGGTCGCGGCCATCGGCGCTGACCTGGCACTCGAACGGCCGATGCGGCGCCTGCTCCAAGGCGACGTGGGCAGCGGGAAGACCGCCGTGGCCGCGGTGGCGCTGGCGAGCGCCGTGCGTGCGGGCTGGCAGGGCGTGCTCATGGCGCCGACCGAAATCCTCGCGCGCCAGCACCATATCGGCCTTTCCCCGCTACTCGACGGACTTGGCGTCCGCGCGGAGTTCCTGTCGGGCTCGCTCAGCATGACGAGCAAGAAGCAGATCCATGACGCCATCGCGGAGGGCGGGGCCGAGGTCGTGATCGGCACGCATGCCGTGATCAGCGAGGCTGTCGAATTCCCTCGGCTTGGCCTCGTCATCGTGGACGAGCAGCATCGGTTCGGCGTGGGACAGCGCGCCGCACTTCAGGCCAAAGGCACTGGGGGAGAGCCGCACGTGTTGGCGCTCACCGCCACGCCGATTCCTCGCACGCTGGCGCTCACGGTGTACGGCGACCTCTCGATCAGCACCATCCGTGAGTTGCCGCCCGGCCGGCAGCCGATTCGTACCGAGATCCGCGACCGGCGCGCGCTGCCGAAGATCGAGGCATTCCTGACCTCGGAGGCGGCGGAGGGCCGCCAGTCGTTCGTCGTTGTGCCGCTCGTCACCGAATCGGAGGCGCTCCAGGTCGCCAGTGTCGAAGCCGAGGCCGAGCGACTGGCCGCCGCCCTGCCGCAGCTGCGCATCGGCGTCGTGCATGGCCAGCAGAAGGCGAACGCACGGGACGAAACCATGAGTGCTTTCGCCGCCGGTGAGAAGGATGTGCTGGTGGCGACCACCGTGATCGAGGTGGGGATCGACGTGCCGAATGCCAGCGTCATCCTCATCGAGGACGCGGAGCGATTCGGCCTGGCTCAGCTTCATCAGCTACGAGGTCGCGTTGGCCGCGGAGCGCATCGGTCCTTCTGCATTCTTCTCTCTGATAGCACGGACGAAGTGGCACAGCGGCGGCTGGAGATTCTGCGCGGCTCGAACGACGGCTTCGCCATCGCGGAGGCCGACCTGGAGCTGCGGGGTGCGGGCAACGTGCTCGGCACGCGTCAGTCGGGACTGCCGCCGCTGCGCGTGGCGTCGCTGTTCGAGCCGCGCCATCTGCGATTGGCCGAGCGCGCGCGCACGTTGGCCGATGCGGTCGTCGCCGACGATCCGACCATGGCCCAGCGGCCAGGGCTCGCGCGCCTCCAGGCCGATTTCGCGTTGTCCGAAGCCGATGGGGATGCCGCCTGATGCGTGTCATCGCTGGTTCGGCGCGAGGGATGCCGCTCACGGCACCGCGGGGTCGCGCCACGCGGCCAATTACCGACCGGGTGAAGGAGACACTCTTCGGGATCCTGGGAGAGTGCGTTCCGGACGCGTGCATGGTCGACCTGTATGCGGGAAGCGGAGCGATCGGGATCGAGGCATTGTCGCGCGGGGCGGCCACGGTCGACTTTGTCGAGCACGCAAGCCAGGCGCTCACCGCCCTGCGCGCGAACCTGGATCGGACGCGCCTGGGCGCCGATGCCCGCGTCCATCCGGGTGAGGTCGAGGCATTCCTGAGCGCTGGTGGGCGGGGGCCGTGGGACCTCGCCGTCCTCGATCCGCCGTACGAGCTGTCTGCTATCGTGGCGCCGCTTCGCGGCCTGCTGCCGCACATGGTTCCGGGTGCGACGGTCGTGCTCAAGCACTTCTGGCGGACCGAGATGCCGGAGGTCGAGGGGTTGGTCAATGACCGTCAGCGACGATTTGGAGAGACGATGCTCACCTTTTTCACCGTGGAGGGCACATGACGCGGGTGGCGGTCTTTCCCGGGTCATTCGACCCCATGACCAACGCGCATCTCGACGTTGCCCGCCGCGCGTCGACCCTGTTTGATCGCCTCGTCATCGGTGTGCTCAACAATTCGAGAAAGGCGCCGATGTTCAGCGTCGAGGAGCGAGTTGGATTGATCGAGCGCTGCGTGGCGGATCTCGGCTCGCACGTGAGCGTCGCCGCATTCGGTGGCCTCACCGTCGACTTTGCGAAGCACCATGGCGCCGGCTTCATCGTGCGAGGCCTGCGCGCGGTGAGCGATTTCGAGGCCGAGCTTCAGATGGCGCTCACGAATCGCAAGCTGGCCCCGCAGATCGACACCACGTTCCTCATGACCGCGCTCGAGTACGGATACGTGAGCTCATCGCTGGCCAAGGAGGTCGCCCGTTTCGGAGGCGACGTTGCGCCCATGCTTCCCGTCCCCGTGGCCGACGCGCTTGCCGATCGTCTGGCGTCCGAGCCGCGCGTATAATCCCGCGGAAGGAGGGCCCTGCCACGGACATTATCTTTCTCGTCGAGCGCCTCGAGTCGCTGGTGGCGACCGGCAAGAAGGTGCCCCTCACGAACAGCGTCATGCTGGACCAGGCCGCGGTCCTCGAGCTGATCGATCAGTTGCGTGTCTCCGTTCCCGACGAAGTACGGCAGGCACGACGCATCACCGAAGAGGCCGGGCGCATCACCGAACGCGCGAGCGAAGAGGGGGACGGCATCATCGCCCGTGCCCAGGAGCAGGCTGCTCAGATGCTCGAGGAACGCGAGTTGGTGAGAGCTGCGCAACAACGCGCCGCCGAGATTCTCGATCGATCGCAGGACGAGGCGCGCGAAGTGCGTCGCGGGGCGGATGAATACGCCGCCGGGGTCCTCATCCGGCTGGAGGGCGAGTGCATCAAGGCTCTGACCAGCATCAAGCGGGGGATCGATATGCTCGATGAGCGCCATCGACCGCAGTCCGACGGCGGCGGCGGACCGATGCTGACGGCCGATGCGATACCCGTCGACGAACCGGAGCAGGCCCGCAGCGCTCCACGGCGATGACCTCGTTCAACGTAGCCGGGCTTCTTCACGA
>JACDHU010000101.1 GCA_013820865.1 Chloroflexota bacterium | reverse complement strand
ACGGTTGACGGAACTCGAGGCTGATGAATCCGACCGGCGTGCCATCGAGGACCGCGAGCATCGACGCGGTGTCCGCGCGACCGGTATGTTGCGTATACGTCCGGCGCAGGGCCGGCAGTTTCTCTTCAATCGGCGCGGGCCGACCCAGTTCGGCCAGGAGGCGCGTGGCCGCTTCGAAGTCAGCATCGTCGGCGACGATCTGTCGCACCTCAATGCCCGTCGCCGTGCGGCTGCGCGGCTGAATTGGCGTCATCTCGAAGTACTTGCCCATGTCCCCGAATCCGGTGGCCGCGTACAACGCGCGTGCGGCCGTCCGCTCATACCCGACTTCGAGCATGACCTGATGGCCACCACGCAGCCGCCACTCGGCGATGACCGAGGCGAGCAATGCGCGGCCGATCCCTCGACCGCGATATCGCTCACGTACCACGAGGTCGCTGACCCATCCTTCGAAGGTGGCATGATTCAGCCGTCGACGGAAACGGAACAGGATGAGCCCGGCCGGCTCGCCGTCAGCGAGAGCCAGGAACGGCGCCGCGTCGACATCATTGACCAGGGTCTCGAACACCACTCGATGCGGCTCGGGATCGGCGTCGAGATCGAGCCCGTACAGCTCGCGCACCATGGCCAGGGCATCGGTGAAGTCGTTGCGCCCCAACGGGCGAATCTCGACGCCCGGCGGTCGCGGGACAGCCAGGCCGCCGACCGGGCGGTCCGGATTGCCGAGCGTCACTATCGACCAGTGAAGTCGGGGGTGCGCTTCTCGAGGAAGGCGGCCATGCCCTCCTTCTGGTCGTCGCTCGCGAACAGGAGATAGAAGAGGCGGCGCTCGTGGGCGAGCGCATCTGTCAGGCTCATCTCGTAGGCCGCGTTGACCGCCTCCTTCGCCAGGCGAAGCGCCAGCGGTGACTTCGTGGCGATGGCCGCCGCCAGTGCAAGGGCATCCTCGACGCAGAGCTCGTCCTGGGTGACGCGCGCGACCAACCCCGCGCGTTCGGCTTGGGCGGCGGTGATCGGCTCACCGGTCAACACCATCTCCATGGCCTTTGACTTGCCGATGGCGCGCGTGAGTCGCTGGGTCCCGCCGGCGCCGGGAATGACACCGATGCCGATCTCCGGCTGGCCGAACTTCGCGCCCTCGCCGGCGACGATCAGGTCCAGCGTCATCGCCAGCTCACAGCCGCCACCCAGCGCCCAGCCATTGACCGCGGCGATCACCGGCTTCGTGATCTTCCGGATTCGATCCCATTGGCCGATGCGGTTGGTGATGAGCATGTCAATCGGTGTGGCGCTGGCCATCTCGCCGATGTCGGCGCCGGCGGCGAACGCACGCTCGTTGCCGGTGACGACGATGGCGCGCACCTCATCGTCGCGGTCCAGTTCCTCCAGCGCGGCGCAGAGTGCGTCCATGACCGCACCGTTGAGCGCGTTGAGCTGCTTCGGCCGGTTCAAGCGAACGAGGGCCGTGCGCTGCTCCGGTTGGCGCTCGACGAGGATCAGCTGCTCGTCGTTCATCGCGCGCGCCTCCTCGACGCCGAGGCACCAGCGTCAGCGGATATATCAGTAACGATATAACCGGTGACGGTCGTCCAACCGGCCGGGGGTGAGGTGGACGCGAGGGTCATTGCACCTTCTCCCACGGGTTCGGCAAGGCCACGCCGCACTCGGCGCAGAACTTCGCTGTCGCCGAGAGACCGGTCTCGCCGCAGGCCGGGCAGACTAACCCCTCGCCCGCCTGCTGGCGGCGCAGCTCGGCGAACCGCGGGCGACGCTTCTCACCGAAGGCCGCGACGGCCTCACGGGTCTCGTCGGCGGTGGAGTGGACGGCCAGCCAGTCGCGCGCGTGTTGCACCGTCTGCGACCAGACGAGGTCACGCCACCAGTTCAGCTGCGTCTTCGTGTAGCGGATCGTCTCCGGCAGCTTGCGGGCGAGGTTCTCGGCGAGGGCGGCGACCTCGGCGTCCAGGCGGTCGCGTGGCACGACGCGCGTCACGAGCCCCCATTCGAGCGCGGTCGCCGGGGGAATCGGCTCACACAGCATCACGATCTCGCGCGCGCGTCGCTCCCCGACCATGATCGGCAGCCACTGGGTGGCGCCGCCCGCCGGGACCGAGCCGTGCTCTGGGCCAACGTGCCGGATGTAGCCGTCGTCGACCAGGACTGAGAGGTCGCACGCCATCTGCAGCTCGTTGCCGCCTCCGACGCAGATGCCGTTGATGCGGGCGATCGTCGGCTTGCCGATCTGCCGCAGGCGATCGTGCATCTCGATGAACGCACCCATCCAGCGCCAGTACTGTCCGCTGGTCGCACCCATGGTCGCCTGCTCTTCGAGGTCGGCGCCGGTGCAGAAGGCCCGATCCCCCGCCCCGGTGAGCACGACCACCGCCACGCCATCGTCCCAAGAGGCTTGCTCGAAGGCGCGCGCAAGCTCGCGCATGGTCGGGAAGTCGAGCGCGTTGAGAACCTGCGGCCGATCGATAGTGACCGTGGCCACAGCCGCATCGTCGTCGCGCTCATAGCGAATGTGCTCGAAGCCGAGGGTATCGGGATCAGCGGCGGACGGAGAGCCGGGCTCAGGCATCGGCCTCGTCAGGCGCAATGAACAGTGAAACGCCGGCACCTGCGAAATTGCGGAGGTCCTTCGCACTCGCGGCGCCGGCCTCGGACATGAGCGCGCCGTCGAGATCGGAGGCGGTGTCGAACGTCATCTCGGCCATGAGGTAATGCGCCGACTCCCGTCCACCGACGCCGACCAGCTTCGAGAGCCGCACGTCGCGCAGGTTCGGGTAGCGCGCAATGATCGGCGAGTGGACGTCGCGATAGTGCTCGTCGAACGCCTCCGGATCCTCGGGGGTGGCATACAGCGCAATCAGGCGGGGCATCGGCTACTTCGTGAAGTATTCGGCATTGATCTGGATGTACTTCACCTGGTCGTCCGGGACGGCGTCCTCGGCGAAGATCGCGGTGACCGGACACTCCGGCTCGCACGCTCCACAGTCGATGCACTCGTCAGGGTCGATGAAGAACATCTTGTCGTCGTCGGTGGCATGGATGCAGTCGACCGGGCAGACGTCGACGCAGCTCGCATCCTTGACGCCGATGCAGGGCTCGGTGATGACGTAGGTCATGGTGCTGCGAAGTCCCTCAAGCGAATGGGCTTCATGGGTGGTCCGTGGAGCATACACCGATGCCAATCTGGACCGATGCCGACCGCGGCCGCGGCCGCTACGATGCATGCGTGAAACGTATGACCGATCTGGACCATCGCCCGCTCATCGTCGCGGCCGTCACCCCATTGACCGATGACGGCTCCGCCGTCGACGAGGGCTCCGTCGCGCCGTACGTGGCCTTCCTCGAGTCGAATGGCGCCGATGGCGTCTTCGCCTGCGGCACAACCGGCGAGGGCATCCTCCTCTCGCTCGACGAGCGGCGCCGGACCGTGGAGGCCTTTCGCTCGGCGGTGTCCGGCGCGCTGATCGTGCACGCCGGCGCCCAGTCGACCGTCGACACCTGTGCGCTGGCCGCACACGCGACGGAGATTGGCGCCGATGCGGTCGCCGTCATCCCGCCGCCGTACTTCGCGCTCGACGCCGACGCGCTTACGGCGCATTTCGTGGCGGCCGCCCGAGCCGCCGCGCCACTACCCTTCTACTGCTACGCCTTCACCGCGCGCTCCGGCTACGCCCTGCCGGTCGAGGTGATCCAGCGGGTCGCCGATGCGGTCGACAACCTTGCGGGCCTGAAGGTGAGCGAGTCCCCGTTCGAGCGCGTGGAACCATACCTGGAGCTCGGCCTGCCGGTGCTCATCGGCAGCGAGCCGCTGATCCGCGCGGGAATCGCGCGCGGAGCCCTGGGCACCGTGTCCGGCATGGCATCGGCCTTCCCCGATGTCGTGCGAGCAGCGCTCGATGCCGCCGACGAGCCTTCCACGGCCAGGCTGAGCGAGCTCCGCGCAGCACTCGAGGCGAGCGGCCAGTTCATCGCCGCGGCGAAGCACGTGCTCGGCATGCGAGGCACCTCGGTCGGCCAAGGCATGCGGGCCCCGCTGCGCCGCCTGGCCGCTGTCGAGGAGACGGCGCTGGAGCAATCCGTTGCCGCCTTCCTCTCGCCGGTGCCCGTAGGGCGCTGACGGACGCGTTCAGCATGTGTGCGGCGCAAGGCGGCAAGCAAGCACCGATACCAATTACTCTCACGTACGCGGACGGATGCATGGCCCAGCGCATGCAGTAGGCTCCGCGGAAAGGAGGGTCAACACATGGACCTGATCTGGATCATCATCATCGTGCTCGTCGTCCTGGCGCTGCTCGGCTACTTCGGCTTCGGCCGTCGCCGAGGAATGTAGGCGTTTCCACCGCTGGTCACGCTCGGAATGATTCGCCCGCCCAACGGAGGCTCTGACCGAGCGTGACTCGCATCCTGGTCTACACCGGCAAGGGAGGCGTCGGCAAGACGAGCGTGGCCGCTGCCACGGCGCTCGCCTGCGCGGACCTCGGCTATCGAACCATCGTGATGTCGACGGACCTTGCCCACAGCCTGGGAGACGCGTTCGACCTCGAGCTCGGACCCACGCCGCGCGAGATCGCGCCTAACCTGTGGGCTCAAGAGTCGGACGTCTTTTTCAACGTGTCTCGGTACTGGGGCCGGATCCAGGAATACGCCGCATCGGTCCTTCGCTGGCGTGGCCTGGACGAGGTCATGGCCGAGGAGATGACGGTCCTTCCCGGCATGGACGAAGTCGGCTCGCTCCTGTGGATCGCCGACCACCACGACTCGGGTGACTACGACGTGGTCGTGGTCGACGCGGCCCCGACCGGCGAGACGCTCAGGCTTCTGTCGCTACCGGAAGCGGCCAAGTGGTGGATGGAAAAGGTCGAGCCAATCGGCCGCAAGATCACCAAGCTCACCGGACCGCTCATCCAGCGCATGGTTGGGATGCCGATGCCGAACGATGCCGTCTTCAATGCCGGCGAGGAGCTGTTTCGGCGCCTCGAGCACATGCACGCGCTCCTGACCGATCACGCCAAGACATCGGTCCGTGTCGTGCTCACGCTGGAACAGGTCGTGATCAAGGAGGCGCAGCGCTCCTTCACCTACTTCCACCTCTACAACTACCCGACCGACCTCGTGGTCGCCAACCGCATCCTGCCGGACGACGTGGGGACCTACTTCCGCGGCTGGTATGACGCCCAGCAGCGCTATGGACCGCTGGTCGAGAAGATGTTCCACCCGATCCCGGTGCGCACCGCGCCGTTCTTCGATCGCGAGATGGTCGGCATCGACCTGCTGCGGGAGATGGCGACGTCCCTGTATGGCGGAACCGATCCAACCCAGTTCTTCTACCGCGGCCGTCCGTACGCCGTGGCGCGCGACGACGATGGCTTTGTCGTGTCCGTCGCGCTTCCCTTCACCGACAAGGACAGCATCAGCCTGTCGCGCCACGCCGATGAGCTCGTCATCGATCTCGGAACCTGGCGCCGCACGCTCGTGCTCCCTCGCATTCTGGTCAACGCCCCCACGAAGGGCGCCAGTTTTACCGATGGAACGCTCAAGATCCGTTTCGGTACCCCGGCACAATCCAAGGAGAACTCCACATGACCGATGGACCAACGAACGACCGTAGCGCCGATCTCGAAGCGCGCATCGCCGAGCTCGAGCAGCGAAGCTGGCGCACGTCAATGGACCAGGGACGGTCCGGCATCGAAACCGCCTTCTGGGCCACGGTGCATACGGTCTTTCCCCAGGAGGCCCGCAAGCACCTGAAGGTCGCCAGCCGAGAGCAGCTTCTTGCGGCGCGCGTCTACCTGGACAAGTGGATCCAGCGCCTCGACGACAACGAGGCGAGTGACAGCGAAAGCCAGGCGCGCGAGACGATCGAGGTGGAGTGAGCATGGAAGTCCTGGGACGGCGAGTCGCTCACCGCCCCAGGATCCGTTCCGTTACCGGACCGTGGCCACCAGGCGGCGCCAGACCGCCGGACCGGCCAGGCCGATCAACAGGAGGCCGCCAATCGGGTCCGCGCCGGGCAGACCCATCGCCGTGTCGGGCAGGGAACGGCCAGCCGGCTGAGCGCCACGGTTTTCCGCAGCGTTCACCCGAGCATCCGCCTTCGGAGCAACGTTGTCACCCTCGGCAACGGCAGTTGCAGGGCTGACTCCCACGCGCCGGCATCGACGATGGGCGCCAGGACCGGCGCGACACGTCACCAATCGGCTCGGCGATCGCGGCGAGCGTGTCCACCACCGGCTCGAGGGTGTCGGTCGCTGGCTGGACGATGGGGGTCACGGCGTCGACAGCGGGTGTAATGGCATCGGCTGCCGTTTCGTCGTCCCGGCAGCGGCTTCCACCGGCCCCGCAACTGCTTCGGTCACCGAATCGGTCAATTCGCTCAGCAACTCATCCGGCGCCGGCAGGAGTGGATCCGCGGCAGCAGCTCCCTGGGTGAAGGCGATCGACAGTCCGGCCGAGGCGATAAGGACGAAGGCGATCCGCAGAACGAGGCGCGGCCAACGCGGCGGCCGGCCCGCACTCCAATGGAGCGCAAGCGTGCGTCGATGGGTACC
>JACDHU010000100.1 GCA_013820865.1 Chloroflexota bacterium | reverse complement strand
CGGGTGGTCTTGCCGCCCTTGCGCCCGGCTTCGCGGACACTCATGTTGCCTTCGTTCGTGGAGCCGTTCTGGTCGGCGCTCGTTCGCTCCGCCATGTTGGCCTCCTGTGCTGCGTGCGTGAGTACTGGCGTGAGCAAAGCAAGTTGCGTACCCGTGCATCGATGGTCACGGAATCGGTGGCGATGGCGGCAGCTAGAATGCGCGCCGATGCATCCGTTACTCCGAAACATCGTGATCGGGATCGTCGGCCTGATCATCGCCGGCGGTCTCACCGCCCTCGCGCTCTTAGGCGAAGATTCTGCCCTGTCGGTCTTGGCCATGCTGGCGGCTGCCGTGCTCGGATTGCTCATCGGCCTGTTCCTCTACAGCCAAGGGTGGCTGTGGGGAAGCCGAGCCGCTCGGCGGCGTGCCCACGGCCAGTCGGTGCTCATCGCCATCGGCGGCGGAATCATGGCCCTCATCGCCGCGGTCGCGTTGGCGGGCCTGTTGATCCTCGTGCTGCTCTTCTACCTCGGTTGACGGCGCTCGCGTGCGTGCACCCTCCGAGACCTTCGGCAGCCGATGCACTCTCAGGTCGCGCGCGCCACGCGCTGCTACGATTGCCGTCGCAATTGTCCCAGCGCCCCCATCGTCTAGAGGCCTAGGACGCCACCCTTTCAAGGTGGAGATCAGGGGTTCGAATCCCCTTGGGGGCACCACTCAACATCACGAATCCGTCAGATGTGGTTGATCTCGACGCGGTCGCCGCAGTTCTTGCACCACAGCATAAGCAGCTTCGGGTCCTCGGGTACCGGGCGCCACGCATAGACATCGGCCTCGCTGATCTCCTCGCCGCAACGCGGACACTCGTGGCCGAGGTCAAGCCACTGGTCGCGCGGCACGTTCTGGCGGCCCATCAGCGCCGACCGGAGTACGGCGGCGGTGTCCAGCCCGGCTTGGGCCCGCCGGGAGCGGCGTCGGCAGCGATCGCGGCGCGCGTCTCTTGGGCCTTTGCCGACGGAGCAATCAACGGATACGACATCGCGTCGTAGCCGGGCCAGCGACCGACGTCGCCGTCGCGAATCATGACCTGGACACGGTGGAAGGCGCCGGTGACGTCGCGGACGGATCGGTCCATGACCTGGAGATCTCGACCGGTCACCTGTCGCAGAGCCGGCGCCAGCGTCTCCACCAGGTACGCGGGGTTGGGATCGGCTGCAAGCGCCAGGTCGAGGGCATCGAGGACCTGCTCATCGGGGAGATCGCGCGGCATCGGCCGACTGATGAACGCCATCCGCGGGTCGCGGCTGGGTCCTTTGAAAGTGCGGACAAGTGACTTGAACATTGGCGGCGCGATTGTACCGCGAGCCTGACCGCATCAGGTCATCCCGGCACCGATTGGTATACTGGCGGCCCCTGTGCGGAGCCAGTCGCGGCCACGCTGCGCTTCCACGGCGGCATACTTGCGCGCCGCGCGCCTGACATCGCACGAAGGAGTGTTCACGATCACCGCACGCGTCAGAAAGGCCGTCCTTCCAGCGGCGGGATTCGGCACTCGCTTTCTCCCCGCCACGAAGGCAATCCCCAAAGAGATGATGGCTCTCGTCGACCGGCCCATCATCCAGTACGCGGTTGAAGAGGCGGCAGCGTCGGGTATCGACCAGATCATCATCGTCATCGCCACCGGGCGCAGCGCGATCGAGGATCACTTCGACTCCAATGCATCGCTCGAGCGCTGGCTCGAGGATCGCGGGGACATCGAGATGCTGCGCACCATCCGCCGCATCAGCGAGTTCGGCACCGTCGCCTTCGTCCATCAGCGCGAGCAGCTCGGCCTGGGGCACGCGGTGTTGATGGCAAAGGATCTCGTCGGTGAAGAGCCATTCGCAGTTCTCCTGTCCGATGACGTGATGCTCAACCCGAACGGCGAGCCGGTCACCAAGCAGCTGATGGACGCGCATGCCGACCACCGCGGCTCGGTCGTGGCCGTCCAACGGGTCGACCACGCCGACGTGAGCCGCTACGGCATCGTCGACCCACTGCACGAAGAGGGACGCCTGGTCGAGATCCGCAACCTCGTCGAGAAGCCGTCGGTCGATGACGCACCGTCCGACCTGGCCGTGCTTGGCCGCTACGTCCTGACCCCCAAGATCTTCGACGTGCTCGAGCAGACCAGCCGCGGCGCCGGCGGTGAGATCCAACTGACCGATGCGCTGCGCGGGCTCATCCACGAGCAGCCCGTCTTTGGCTACCAATTCGAAGGCGTGCGGCACGATGCCGGCACCCGACTCGGGTGGCTCAAGGCGAACGTGGCCGTCGCGCTCGAGTCCGAACTGGCCGACGAATTCCGCGGCTACATCCGCGGACTCGACCTGCGAGACTGACCAACGTGGAAATGATCGGCAGGCTGATCAGCGGCCGATACCTGCTCATCGCCCCGCTCGGTGACGGTGGCATGGCCACGATCTGGCGCGCCGTCGACCAACAGCTGGATCGCGAAGTCGCGGTCAAACTGCTCCGCCCCCAATTCAGCAGCGATCCCGGCTTCACCGCCCGCTTCAAGCAGGAGGCGCGCTCCGCCGGCGGCCTCAGCCACCCGAACATCGTCAGCGTGTACGACTACGGCACCGACGGTGAGGATGGCGACCAGTACATCGTCATGGAGCTCGTCGAGGGCCGCGACCTGGCGGCCATCCTCCGTGACCGCGACGCGCTTTCGATGGACGATGCGGTGCGCGTGGCGATCGGGACGGCGGCGGCGCTCGAGGTGGCTCATCGCAAGGGGATCGTCCACCGCGATGTGAAGCCGGGCAACATCCTCATCACCGATACCGGCGACGTGAAGGTCACCGATTTCGGCATCGCCCGTGCCGTGGCCGAGGCATCCATGACGGTCACCGGGACAACGCTCGGATCGGTCCACTACTTCAGCCCGGAGCAGGCGCGCGGTGACGAGGTCACCGGCGCGTCCGACGTCTATGCGCTCGCCATCGTGCTGTACGAGATGCTCACCGGGCGCCGTCCGTTCGAAGCGGATTCGGCTGCTGCTGTCGCGCTGAAGCGTTTGAACGAGGATCCGGCCACGCCGTCCTCCATCGGTCATGCGTTGCCGGCCGGGCTCGAGGCGATCCTCATGCGCGGGTTGGCGCGCGAGCCTGGCGATCGCTTCCCCGACGCCGGAGCCTTCGCCGAGGCGCTGCGCGTCTGGCGCCGCGACCCCGACAGCGCACCGGCGCTGACTCAGGGAGCTGCTGGAGCGGCGGTCGCCGTCACCCCATCCGCTGGCGAACCAACGGTCTACGTGCCGCCCAGGGTCACCCGTCCAGCGGATCGTGCTCCGATCACGCCTCCGCCGCGTCGCTCCGACAGCTATGCGCGACCACGAGACGACGGGCAACCATGGTGGATCTGGCTGCTCGCGGTCCTGGGGATCTTCCTGCTGGGCGCCATCGGATTCCTGGGGGTCCAACTGCTGGACGGACTTGGCGGCCCGAACGTAACCCCGGAGCCCAGCACGCCACAGGTCACCGTGCCCGACTGCGACGATGTGGCACTCACTACCCTCCGAACGCAGCTTGGCAATCGCGTGGAGCGCGACGAGCGAGCGGAAGCATCGGAAGACATCGACGAGGGTCGGGTGATCCGGTGCGACCCCGTCAGCGGCCGGGACGTCGACGAGGGCTCGACCCTGATCGTATACGTCTCGAGCGGAGCGGAGACGGTGGAGGTGCCCCGCCTCCAGGGCCAGACCGAGGCGCAGGCGATTGCGACGCTGAATCGGGCCAGGCTCGAACTCGGCACCCGGGAGCAGGAGCCGGACGCGTCGATTCCCGAGGGCTCGGTCATTCGGAGCCTGCCAACGGAGGGCACGGATGTGGAGGTCGGGAGACAGGTGGACCTCGTGATCAGCAGTGGGCCGACACCGTCACCGTCTCCCACGGCATCGCCGACCGTCGAGCCGACCGTCGAGCCGACAGTTGAACCTACCGTTCAGCCGACAGTCGTGCCGACAGTCGACCCCACGCCAACGCCCACGCCCACGCCAACGCCAACGCCCTAGCGGTTCGGACGGTCGTGCCAACGAACCGCGGCACGTCCGATGCTAGGATGATCGGAAGCCCGTAACCCACGCTGGAGGCGCACCTCAACCCATGGCCAGCATTGTCCCGACGGCAGTCGACGAATCGACCTTTGAATCGGAGGTCCTCAACGCCGAAAAGCCGGTACTCGTCGACTTCTGGGCACCGTGGTGCGGACCCTGTCGGCTCGTCTCACCGGTCGTCGAATCCTTCGGCGATAAGCACAACGACAAGATGAGCGTGGCGAAGGTCAACACCGACGAGAACCAACAGCTGGCGATGCGATACAGCATCTTCAGCATTCCCACGCTCATCGTTTTCCAGAACGGCCGCGAGGCCGCCCGCCTGGTCGGCTTCATGCCCCAGGAAGTCATGGAGGAGCGGCTCAGCCAGTTCCTCGCCTGACCGCCACCAGACTTCCGCTGGACCGATGCAACCCGCCGGGCGTGCGCTCCCTCGTGAGGCCATTAGGCCGCCTGCCCAACGGCCGGCGCGGACGACTGACCGCAGCGGCTACACTCCCCGGCGAGGAGGGCTGCCCGAGACCCGATGATCATCAAGACTGAACGTCGCGCTGGTGGCGACCGTCGCGGCGCGGCGGATCCGTTCGCCCCGGAACGCCGAGACAGCGACCGGCGCACCATGTGCTGGGAGGTCGAGAACTGCGACCTCACCATCCGCTACCGGTGTCCGGCCTTCATCCTGCGGCGCCCGTGCTGGGAGCTGTGGGCGGTCGAGGGCATCGGACCGGCGCGCGCCTGCTGCCACAACGACAAGGAGTGCGAGCCCGGACGCTGCGTCATCGCCGAGAAGCGATTCGCCGAGAGCCCGGCACCCGAACCGCTGACCGTGCACGTCGGCCGCCGCGGTATGCCGCTCGGCTACACGAAGCCCCGTCGCCACCACTGCCCGCACTTCTACCTCACTCACGGCTCCAAGGGCAGGGTGCCGATCCAGGCGCCGCAGCTGATGCGCACGCTCCTGAAGCAGGAGGGAACGGTGGCGCGCTGCGAGTTGCGCGGTGGCGTGCACCTCGACTCCGGCTACGTCAACGACCTGTGCCTGACCGGCCAGTTCAACGACTGCGTGTTCTACGAGGACAACGCGGACTGACCAGGTGACCGATCCCTCCAAGCTCACGTATCGGCAGGCGGTCACCGCGCTGACCGAGCGCGGACGCTTCGGAATCAGCATGGGCCTCGAGCGTGTCGAGCGGCTCATGGCCGAGGTCAAGCACCCCGAGCGATCGCTGCGGGGCGCGCTGGTCGGCGGCACGAACGGCAAGGGCTCAGTGGTAGCCATGACGCGGTCCGTGCTCGTCGCCGCTGGGTATCGAGTCGGGACCATGCCGAAACCGCACCTCACCAGCTATCGCGAGCGCGTGGCGATTGACGGCCAACCCCTGAGCGCGGCAAGCTTCGCCGATGCCGTCGCGGCAGTCCTCCCGGCCATCGATCGCGTGGCCGCAGAGGTCGGTGGCCCGACCGAGTTCGAGGCGCTGACTGCCGCCGCCATCGGCGAGCTTGCACGGCGCGAGGTGGATGTCGCGATCGTCGAGGTCGGCATGGGCGGGCGGCTCGACGCGACGAACGTGCTGGACCTCGGCGTGGCCGCCATCACCAACGTCCAGCGCGACCACGAGGCCTACCTCGGCTCGACGCTGACCGCCATCGGCACAGAGAAGGCTCCGATCATCAAGCCCGGCAACCTGGCCGTGACCGGTGCTTCCGGTCGTGGCCTGCGACCCATCCTGGACCGATGCGCCTCGCTGGGCGTATCCCTTCGACGAGCCGGCCCGCACCAGAGGTACCGCGTGCAATTGCGAGAATCGAGTTGGACGGGCATCGTGGTGGATGCGCGGCTGCCGGGGGGAGAACTGCGCAACCTGGTCATCGGGCTCCTCGGGGCGCACCAGGCCGAGAATGCCGCAGTCGCCCTGGCGCTCCTCGATGCGCTGACCGAGCGCTGGGGGCTGGCCGTGCCCGAAGCGGCCGTGCGCCACGGATTCGCGTCGGCTCGTTGGCCGGGACGCCTTGAACTGATGGACGGCACGCCGCTCGGTCTTGGTCGCATACTGCTCGACGGGGCGCACAACCCGGCTGGCGCCGCCGCCCTGGCGCGCGCGTTGCTCGACCTCGGAGTGATTCAACCAACCATCGTCTTCGGCGCCATGCGCGGCAAGAAGGTGCGCGACGTCCTGCGCGCCCTCGCACCACTTCGCCCGCGATTCGTGTTCACTCGTATCGACGACCCACACGCCCACGAGCCGGCTGAGCTGGAGCGCGCCTGGGGCGCCGTAAGCGGCGACAACTCGCGGACAGCTGCGACACCACGTGAGGCGATGGCCGTGGCAGACGGGGATCCGGTGGTCGTCGCCGGGTCTCTCTATCTCGTTGGCGCGGTACGAGGCATGATCACCAGGTGATGACAACCGAGCTGCGCTGGGGAGACCGAACCTATCTGATGGGGATCATCAACGTCACGCCCGACTCGTTCTCCGGCGATGGGCTCGCAG
>JACDHU010000099.1 GCA_013820865.1 Chloroflexota bacterium | reverse complement strand
CTCGTAGCCTCGGAGAACATGAGCATCGATAAGCTGGCGCCACAGGCGGTCGAGGCCGAGCAGAGTGTGCTCGGCTCGATCCTGATCGACGCCGACGCCATCCTCAAGGTCGGCGACTTCCTCAAGCCGGCCGACTTCTACCGCGCCCAGCACGCGGACGTGTATGAGGCAATGCTCGCCCTGCACGGCCAACGCGAGCCGATCGACCTCGTCACCCTCGCCGATGAGCTCAAGCGGCGCGACCGGCTCGAAGGAATCGGCGGACCTGCGTACCTGGCGACGCTCATGAACTCGGTGCCGACCGCCGTGCACGTCGAGCATTACGGTCGGATCGTCGAGCGCAAGGCGGTGCTGCGCAACCTCATCGGTGCCGCGGGCAAGATCGCGGCGGTCGGCTACGAGGAGGCAAATGACGCCGAGGTCGCCATCGACCGCGCCGAGTCGATCCTGTTCGAGATCAGCCAGCGCCGGACTGATGGCGGCTTCGAGTCGCTTTCAATCCTTCTCGGCCAGGCGTACGACCGGCTCGAGTACCTGCACGAGCATCGAGGCCAGATCCTCGGCGTGCCCACCGGGCTCTCCCAGCTCGATGCGCTGCTCGGCGGCCTCCAGCCGTCGGACCTGATCATCCTGGCCGCGCGCCCGTCGGTCGGGAAGACCTCGATGGCGCTCAACATTGCGCAGCACGCCGCGGTGCGCGAGAACAAGAAGGTGGCCGTCTTCAGCCTGGAGATGAGCAAGGAGCAGCTCGCCTTGCGCCTTCTCGCCGCCGAGACCGGCATCAACCCCCGCCCGCTCCAGACCGGCTTCGTGGATGAAACCGATTGGAGCAAGATCGCGATGGTCATGAACGACATGGCCACGGCGCCGATGTGGATCGACGACTCGCCGGCGCTATCGGTCATGGAGCTGCGCACCAAGGCGCGACGCCTGGAGGCTGAGCAGCACGGCCTTGATCTCGTCATCGTCGACTACCTCCAGCTCATGCAGGCCTCGACTTCGAACAAGGATGCGAATCGCGTCCAGGAGGTCAGCGAGATCAGTCGTGGGCTCAAGCAGCTGGCTCGCGAGCTCAAGGTCCCGGTCGTCGCGCTCAGCCAGCTCTCGCGTGGCGTCGAGCAGCGCGGCACGGCCGAGCCGCGACTGTCGGACCTGCGCGACTCAGGCAGCATCGAACAGGACAGCGACGTCGTGATCTTTCTCTACCGCGATGGCGAGCAGAACCCCGAAGCTGAGGTGGAGCTCATCAAGGCCAAGGTTGCCAAGCACCGCAACGGACCGATCGGTGAGGTTCCACTCCAGTTCCGCAAGGCCAACACCCGCTTTTACACGGTCGCCGCGCGCGAAGAGATCGCCGCCTACTGACCGATCAGGATCGCCGAGCGGGCAAGCCATCGGTCTGTGATCTCCTCAGGGGTCGAGGGCCTTGAAATCGGGGTGTACACTCGGGCGCTAGAAACGACCGGTCCTTCAGCGTCTTTGCCCGAGCTCACTTGATCCGCGCCCACGTTCGCACGCGAATCACGACCTCTTGCAGACCGCGAACGTCCAATCCCGGGTCCGGCGTGCGATACAGGAGGCTGTGGGTTCAGGTGTACGCCGACAAGACCATTCATTGCCGTGACTGCGGCATGGACTTCGTGTTCTCGGCCGGGGAACAGGAGTTTTATGCCAGCAAGGGGCTGGTCAACGAGCCGCAGCGCTGTCAGAGCTGTCGTGCGGTCGCGAAACAGAATCGCGCCCTCGGCATTGGCAGCTCCAACGGCAACGGTGGCGACCATGGGGGCCAGCGCGAGATGCACGCCGCGGTCTGCGCCGAGTGTGGCGGACAGGCGCTGGTGCCCTTCCTGCCCCGCAACGACCGTCCGGTGTACTGCTCCAACTGCTTCGACAAGGTCCGCGATCGGGTCTGACCGCCCAACCGCCAACAGGCCGATGCGAGTGCCGCCCGACCAGGACGGCGCTCGTTCGTTCTCCGCCTCGGCGCCATCGGCTCTACGATGTGCACCTTCCACACAGTTGAGGTGTCGTTCGCGCCGTCATGTCCGTCATTGCCGTCGTCGGCGCTCAGTGGGGCGATGAGGGAAAGGGGCGCGTCGTCGACTACCTCGCCGATGAGGCCGACCTCGTCATCCGTTACGGCGGCGGCAACAACGCCGGCCATACCGTGGTCAACCCGCACGGGCACTTCAAGCTCCACCTGATCCCGTCGGGCATTTTTCACCCGGGCACGCGCAACCTGCTCGGCAATGGCGTGGTGATCAATCCGCCGGCGCTCGTCGTCGAGCTCGAAGAGCTGGCCAAGGCCGGCTTCGACGGCGCGAACCTGTTCATCAGCGATCGCGCGCACCTCGTGATGCCCTACCACGTCCTGCTGGATCAGCTCGAGGAAAGGGAGCGCGGCGCGGCCAAGCTGGGGACGACATCGCGCGGGATCGGTCCGGCATACGTCGACAAGGTCGCGCGTCGCGGACTGCGCGTGGTGGACCTCATGGAGCCCGACCTGTTCCGTGAGCGACTGGCTGCAACCCTGCCCCGTATTCGCCGCCTGGCCGACGGGTACGGCGACGAAGAAATGGCCGATGCAGTCGCCGAGGCGACCGACGCCGACGCGATCGCCGATGCCTACCTGGCCGCCGGCACGCAACTCGCCCGGCATGTCATCGATGGCCAGGCATTGGTGGACGAGGCGCTCGAGCGTGGCGAGCGGATCCTGCTCGAAGGCCAGCTCGGGACGATGCGCGACATCGACTGGGGCATCTACCCGTACGTCACGAGCTCTTCACCGATTCCCGGTGGCGCGAGCATCGGCGCCGGACTGCCGGCGGTGGCCATCGACCAGGTCCTGGGCGTGGCCAAGGCCTATACCACCGCGGTCGGCGCCGGCCCGCTGCCCACGGAGCTGGAGGACGCCGATGGTGAAACCCTCCGCGAGCGCGGCATCGAGTACGGCACCTCCACCGGACGCGCGCGTCGATGTGGGTGGTACGACGCCGTTGCCGTTCGCTTCAGCGTGCGCCTGGCCGGCTATTCGAGCATCGCGCTGACCAAGCTCGACGTGCTCGATGGCTTCAAGCGCCTGCGCATTGCCACTGCCTACCGGGATCCGGCCGATGGCCGCGAATGGACCACGGTCCCGGCATCGACATCGGTCTATGAACGGTTGGAACCCGTCTACCAGGATCTTCCCGGATGGGAGACCGACACGACCGCCTGCCGCTCCTGGTCGGATCTCCCTGCCGCGGCGCGGGCTTACGTCGAGCGGCTCGAGTCGCTGGCGGGCACCCTGATCTCGCATGTGTCGGTTGGCCCGGAACGTGCCCAGATGATCGTCCGGGAATCCGAGGCGCATCGGTAGCATCATCAAGGAGCACACATGAAGCTCGGCATTATCGTGCCGCAGGGCTGGACGGGGGAGTACGACGGCTGGGAGCCGGAGCGCGCATGGGCGCGGACGGTCGAGGTGGCGCAGCATGCGGAGCGCATCGGCGCCGAGTCAATCTGGCTGTTCGACCATTTTCACACCGTCCCGAGGCCGACGGACGAGATGACCTTTGAGTCGTTCACGTCGCTCTCGGCGCTGGCGGCGCTGACTGACCGCGTGAGGCTCGGGCACGTCGTCATCTGCAACGGATTTCGCAACCCGGCGCTGACGGCGAAGATGGCATCCACCCTCGACATGATCAGCGGGGGCCGGTTCGAGCTCGGGATCGGCGCGGGCTGGAAGCGCGACGAATGGAACGCCTACGGGTACGGCTTCCCGGAGACGAAGCAGCGCTTGGCCATGCTTCACGACGCGCTCGAGGTGATCAGTCGCATGCTCGAGCCGGGCCGCGAGACGCACGCGACCTACGAAGGACCTCACCATAGCGTCGAGGATGCTCGAAACCTTCCGAAGCCGATTCAGTCGAGTGGCATGCCGATCATGGTCGGTGGCAACGGACCCAAGGTGACCTGGCGCCTCGCGGCCCGCTACGCCGATGAGCTCAACGTCGACGGCATGTCGCCGGACGAGCTGCGTGACGCTCTGCCGACCATCCGCGCCCGATGCGAGGAGATCGACCGCGATCCGGATTCGCTCGCGGTGTCGGTCCACGTCTGGTGGGGCACCTCGGAGTGGAGTGCCGCCGGCGCCGCACGCCAAGAGCTCTTGGCTGAGTACGACGAGCTCGGCGTATCGCGGGTCATCGGCCTCCTCCAGGCCTCAGCGGAGTCAGATGAGGCGCTGGATGAGCTCGCCGCCGATGCGCGCGCGGTCGGCGTGGAGTTGGCCTAGACAGGTCGGCGCGGATCGGCTTGCTGATCGGGGCCTGATGCCCGAGTGGACGGCATATGTCGCCACGGCGACCCGCGTTTGGGCCATACGCCGCGCCGGTGGGCGTTAGGCGGGTAAATGGGGCCAGTCATGCTCGGTCACGCTCAGAACCGGCCACTCACGGCGCGCTTTCGCGGCTAATGCCCGCCACAGTGGCAATTGTCCCAACGGGAGCCGAAGTGGACCATGCCACCCCGTGGCCGCACGAGCCGGAGTACGTCCGCGCCGGCGTGTTCAAGGGCCTCTCGAACGCAACGCTGCATGAGCTCGGCGCCGAGCTGACGTAGCACCCCGGCAATGCCGGACTTTCTGGCCACGCTGCGTGCGACCGTCGACGACGACCCGACCTTCCAGCGCGCCGACATCACGCTTGTGCACTACGTCGTCAGCACCGGGCTGCGTCCGATGATCGAGGGCAGCGCTGTCCGCCCGTTCATCGACGATGTTTGGGTGGCGATCACGTATGGGCAAAGGTCCCGCGAACGCCCCGGCGCGCTGGGTTTGTGCCCTGCACGGGCCACAGATGAGCGTGAGGTGCACGTCGGCGTGCCGTTCGTGCGTGGTGGTGCCCACTGTACGAGCCAAACCGCGCGCCGCATCGGCCTCGTGTGACAGTTGACCGCTTGACGGGCCAGGAGAGCCGTCCCGGGCATGCATTGTGCGAGCACGTGTTCTCGATTCCTACACCACACTGGAGGCTTCCATGGCCCAGGCCATTTCTGAGACCAATTTCGACGAGCTGCTGCGCGGCGAGCGTCACGCACCCGGACTGCGCAAGGCCGAGCACATCGCCGAGCAGATTCCGACCGATGTCTACATTGGGGCGACCGGTGTCTCGATCCTGGCTTCCATCGGCCTGTACCTGACCGGCCACAAGCAAGGCGCGATCTTCGTGGGCCTGTGGGCGCCGACGATCATCAACCTCGCCTTGCTGTTGCGCCTGGTCCGACCGTCGGAGCGCTGATCCAGCGAACTGATCCAGTCGTAGCCAAGGCGTGACCGATGCGCCGCGGCGCGCGATTGCCTGGTTTCGGCGTGACCTTCGACTGACCGATAACCGCATGCTGGAAGCGGCGACGCGCGACGCCGAGCGCGTCTGGCCGGTGTTCGTCGCCGATCCGGCCCTGCTGGAGAAGCACGCTGGGGCGCCTGCGCGCGTCGCCTGGTTCGGCGCGAACCTCCGTGCGCTTGACAAGCGGTTGCGCGAAGCGGGCTCCGGTCTGACGATCCTGCGTGGCCGGCCGGAAGAGGTGCTGCGCGAGTTCGCGATCCGCATCGGCGCTGACACCATTTTCGCGGCGTGGACGAGGACCCGGTGTCCACCGCCCGCGATGGAAAGGTGGCGAAGCAGGTTGACCTGCGACTCGTCAACGATCAGCGGATGATCACGCCCGGTGAGCTGCGGACGCAGGCCGGAGAGGCCTACACCGTCTACACACCGTTCCGCCGCGCGCTCGACACCCGGATTGGCGAAGCACCCGATGCAGCCGTGGCGCGAGCCGACACCGACCTGTCGCGACTGGCGCCTCCCGAGAAGGGTGACGTCTTCGACGTTCCCGAGTCGCCCCACGAGTTGCCCGAGGCCGGCGAGGCAGCGGCGACGAATCGGCTCCGCGCCTTCCTGCGGACCGATATCGGCGGATATCGCGACGAGCGCGATCGGCCAGGGCTGGACTCGACGAGCCATCTCTCCCCGTACCTGCGAGTCGGCGCCATCAGCGTCCGTGTCTGCTGGCGTGCTGCGATGGGGGCCGCCGAACGCGGTTGGAATGGTGCAGCCACGTGGCGCGGTGAACTGGCATGGCGCGAGTTCTTCGCCCACGTCCTTGCCGCCCATCCGAGGCTGGCAACCGAGAGCTTCAGGCGCGAGTACGACACTCTCGAGTGGGCGACGGGCGTCGGAGCTGACGAAGTCGTCGCCGCGTGGCATCAAGGCCGCACGGGCTTTCCGTTCGTCGACGCCGGCATGCGCCAGCTCGTCGCAACGGGCTGGATGCACAACCGTGCCCGCTTGGTGACGGCGAGCTTCCTGGTCAAGGATGCGGGCGTGGACTGGCGCAGGGGCGAATCGGTCTACCTGGAGCATCTGCTGGACGCCGATACGCAGCAGAACAACGGAAACTGGCAATGGATTGCCGGGGTCGGCACCGATGCCGCGCCGTATTTCCGAATATTCAACCCGACGCTCCAGGCCAGGAAGTTCGACCCCGATGGCGCCTATGTGCGCCGATGGATTCCGGAGCTGGCTCACCTGCCCGACAAGCACATCCACGAGCCATGGCGCGCACCTGGAGCGTCGCC
>JACDHU010000098.1 GCA_013820865.1 Chloroflexota bacterium | reverse complement strand
GACGTCTTCTACTACATCACCCTGTACAACGAAAACTGGGCACAGCCGGCCAAGCCGGATGGCGCCGAGGATGGCGTGCTGCGTGGCCTCTATCGCTTCAAGTCAGCTGATGGCGGGACTCGCCGCGTCCAGTTGCTGGCATCGGGCTCCATCCTTCTGCAGGCACTGCGCGCGCAGCAGATCCTCGCCGAACGCTACGACGTGGCCGCCGACCTGTGGAGCGCAACGAGCTTCCAGCAACTGCGCAACGACGCATTGGACGTCGAACGCTGGAATCGCCTCCATCCGGACGCTCAACAGCGCGTCTCCTACCTCCGCCAGTGCCTGGATCCCTCCGAGGGACCGATCGTCGCCGCCACGGACTACATGAAGGCCGTGCCCGACATGGTCGCGCGCTGGATCGACCGGCCGTTCACCGTGCTCGGCACCGATGGCTTCGGTCGCTCCGACACGCGTGAAGCGCTGCGCGAGCACTTCGAGGTCAACGCCGAGCACATCGCCTACGCGGCGCTCCACGCGCTGTGCATCGATGGCAAAGCGACGCCGGATGAGCTCAACCGGGCCATCGCCGAACTGGAGATTGACCCGGAGCGCGTCCACCCGCTCTACGCCTAGCCTTCGGCGCGTCCGGATGCGACACATTTGGCCAGGATTCGGCGATATCTCGGCCGCGGATGACGCGTGATGACGCGTGCCCGTCAGCCGCCGATGAGGAGCGGGGTTCCGCAGGCGGCGCAGTAGGCGTCGTCGCGCTCGATCACGATGCGGCATCCTTGACAGCGCGTCGGTGCCAGTTCCACGAGGGTCGTCCGTAGACCGATCATGACCGCGCGGGCATAGCGCGAGCTGGGCGACCGCTCATGGCGACGCACCTGCATCGGCGGCCACGATTCGCGCATCGGCCTCGTCGGGCGAGCCAGCTCAGCCTGGAATCTTGACCGCTCTCGGTCGTAGATGGCTCGCGCTTCCGGATCGGTCATGACACGGCGCACCGCGTTGACGACCTGCATCTCGGCATTCGCGCGCTCGGAGCCATTCCGATCCGGATGGAACGTACGAGCCAGGCGCCGGCAGGCAGCGGTGATCTCATCGGTTGACGCACTTGCGCGGATGCCAAGCAGGCGATACGCGTCGCGCTGGGGATTGTACGGGAGTAGGCGCATGTTCATGAATCCGTCTGCATGGTACTGCCTTTGGGCTTGGCGCGAACGGGGCTACGCCACCTCAGACGTAGCAAGTCAATATCACGATTTAGTAAACAGACTTGACATATACACTGTCTGCGCCCTACATTACATCCGACATACATCCATTAGCAAGTCCACTCCAACTACTGGTCAAGGAGCCAGCACTGATGTTTTCCTACCGACTCTTCCATCCAGTGGCCAAGTTCGACGACCAGTCCCGGGCGCGCCGACCCGTGGCCGGGCATCCGGCGCGGCGCATCTACCAGTTGCCGATCGCGCGACGCGCACCCGTCCTGGGAAGCAGGCGCTAGGCATGGTCCATGACGTCATCGCCACGTGCCCCGTCTGTACCGACGAGTTGACCATCACACGCCTGCACTGTCGCGCCTGCGGTACCGCCCTCGAAGGCGAGTTCGGCGTCGGCCGGTTCGGCCGGCTCGACCGGGAGCAGATGAGCCTGCTCGAGAGCTTCCTCCGATCGCGCGGCAACCTCAAGGAGATGGAGCGCGAGCTCGGGATCAGCTATCCCACCGTCCGCGGGCGGGTCGATAGCCTGGTCCGAGCGCTTGGACTGTCCGATACGCCCGATGACGAGGAGGCCAATGACTTCGACGCGCCTGCGGCACCGGAGGGCGCCGATGAGCGACGCTCCATCCTCGAGCGCCTCGCCCGCAAGGAGATCGACGCCGATGAGGCGGCCGCGCAGCTTCGCTCCCTCGGAAGCACGAACTGATGGCGACATTCGTGCGGAGCCAGGAGATCGAGCATGACATCGGCGGCGATGGTCTGTTCGCGCTGCAGGTCACCAACCAGGACGTGGAGCTCCGGGCCGTCGGGGGGACCGTGGCCCGTGTGAACATCGAATTCAACGTGCGTGCCTCCTCCGATTCCGAGGCGGATGGCGCGTTCGAGCGCGCCCGATTCCGGGTCCGCGAGGATGTTGGCGAGCTCGAGGTCTCCGAGCCGAAGCAGGGTGATCTGGGCCTCGGCTCGATCGTGCGAATCCTCGGGATCGGTGGCGCCCGCGTCGACACCAGCATCACCGCGGACATCCCCGCCGGCGCAAAGGTGGTCTACGGTGGCGTCAGCGCGGATGTCACGGCGACGGGCTTCCGCGGGATTCAACAGTACCGAACCGTGTCGGGTGACGTCGTCCTCGACGACTCCGGCGGCGAGCTCCGCGTGCGCGGCGTGTCGAGCGACATCAGCCTGAGAGCTGAGGAGCCGATCCGTCTCGAGATACACACCGTGAGCGGCGATGTCTCCGCGTTCGCGCCGAGCTTCGACGAGCTGCGGCTCGTCACGGTCAGCGGTGACCTCGAGGTGGAGGGAGCCCTCGGCACGAGGCATCAGCATCGAGTCGAATCGGTCAGCGGTGACATGTCGCTGGGCCTCGTCGGCGACCTTTTGCTCGAAGTGCGCGGCCTGTCGACCGACGTCGGCGTCAGCCTGCCGCATCGGTCAGAGGGCACCCGCGACCGGCGACGCTACGTGATCGGATCGAACGGCCCAAGTCTCCTCTTCAGCTCGATGTCGGGCGACGTCTCGGTCGGCGCAGCACGTCGAGTCGCTGCGCCTGGGCCACCCGCTCCCCCGCGTCCCCCGCAGCCGCCGACGGCGTCGGTCCCCGAGAATGAGCAACTGTCGATCCTCAAGGCACTCGAGCGGGGCGAGATCGACGTCGATGAGGCGGGGCGCCGTCTGGCCGGAGGCACCCACGATGCCTGAGGAACTGGAGACCGTCCTACGCCTCGTGGCCGAGGGAAAGCTGACGCCCGACGAGGCATCACCGATCATCGACGCCCTGACCCGCGCCGAACAACAAACTGCGGAACCGGATGATGACGACCGCCGCACCCGAGGTGTCGACGGTTTGGACCGGCTGGCGGCCGCGGATACTGGGCATGCGCGGCACGCGCGCAGCGGCCGTCAACTTCGCATTCGTGTCACGGAGCGAGGGCGGCAGGTGGTGAACTTGCGTATCCCGATCGGGTTCGTCGAAACCGCCCTGCAATTCGTTCCCGGGCTAGGTGGCGACCAGACCCGGCGCATCCGTGACGCCGTCCAGGCAGGGACGACAGGAGCAATCGTCGACATCGAAGAGGAGGACGGCAGCGGCGTCCTCATCAGCGTCGAATGATGGCCGAGCCGGCGATCGAGGCAATCGGTCTCACCAAGGACTTCGAGAAGGGGCGCCGGACCCTCTGGCAGCGACTGCGCCGCGACCCGGACCGACGCGAGACGTTCCGGGCGGTCGACGGAATCGACCTGCGCGTGGACGCGGGCGAGGTATTCGGGCTACTCGGACCGAACGGCGCGGGCAAGACGACGACCATGCGCATGCTGGCTACGCTCCTGGAGCCAACGTCGGGGACGGCGACGGTCCTCGGCCACGACGTCGTGCGCGACGCGCTGGCCATCCGGCGTCGGCTCGGTGCCGTCCTGTCCGGTGAACGGAGCCTGTACTGGAAGCTGACCGCGCGCGAGAACCTCGAGTACTTCGCCGCGCTCTATCATGTGCCACCGCACGAGACAGCCACTAGGATCAGCGAGATCCTCGAAGCGGTGCATCTCACAGACCGCGCGGATGACTACGTCGAGAAGTTCAGCACCGGTATGCGCCAGCGATTGGTGTTGGCGCGGGCGCTGCTTCCCGCTCCCGCGCTCCTGCTGTTGGACGAGCCGACGGTCGGACTCGACCCCCAGGCGGCGCGTGACCTTCGCGAACGTGTCCTCCAGGTTCGCGACGAGGGCCGGACCGTGGTGCTCACGACGCACTACATGGAGGAGGCCGATCAGTTGTGCGACCGTATCGCGATCGTCGATCATGGCCGGGTCGTGGCGCTCGATACGCCCGCGGGGCTCAAGCGCAGCTTAAAGGCGACCGAGGTCGTCCGCCTGGAGCTCGACGCTCCCGCAGCAACCGATGCGGCGCTCGTCGAACGCGTCGCGGCTGGTGGAACGGTCACCCATCGTGAGCGCGAGAACGGCTCGCTGCACCTCACCGTCCACTGCGACTCGGCGCGCGAACTCGTGCCACTCGTGATCGATGCGGCACGCACCGAATCGGCGGAGGTGCGCAACATCGCCGTGCAGCCGATCTCGCTCGAGGACGTCTTCATCTCGCTCACCGGGCGAGCGCTGCGCGAATGAACGTCACCGATTTCCGGGCAGACCTCCGCGCATTCGGCTCCGGCGCCCGCAAGGACTGGCGCATCCTGCGCCGCTACCCCGGATCCTTCCTCTCGTTCATCTTCTGGCCGATCGCTCTGCCACTCGCTTTCGTCTTCCAGGCCCAGGCGTTCGCGGGTGGCAGGGAGGACACGGCGGCGGCCTTTGCGGCCCGCACGGGGACGAACGAGATCGCCGGCTTCCTGTTCGTCGGCTGGTCGGCCTATATGTGGTTGAGCCTCATCTTGTGGGGCCCCGGCACAAGCCTGCGCACCGAGCAGATCCGCGGATCGCTCGAGGCGATCTTCATGACCCCCGTCTCGCGGCTCGTCATCCTGTTCGGACCGGCGGTGAGCCAGCTCGTCTGGGCGGCGTGGATCTTCGTCGTGGTCGGGCTGGCGCTGTGGATCGGCTTCGGCGTCACCATCGGTCCATTCGAGGCCCTTCGAGCCTTCGCCGTGATCATCGTCGCGACCCCGGCGCTGTATGCGATCGGCGCACTCTTCGCGGCCGTGGTCCTGCGCTTCGGTGACGTCCACGCGCTGGTGCAGGGCGTTCGCGGCCTGTTCACCGCGGTATGCGGCATGAGCTTTCCCATCGTCGTGCTCCCCGACTGGGGACAGACGCTCGCCCTCGCGCTCCCGCCGACCTACCTCATCGCCGACCTGCGCGCAGTGCTGCTCGCCGGGACCGAGCTTGGCCGCATCATCGGCGACCTCGCGGTCCTGACCGGGATGGGCGTGGTGCTCTCGCTGCTCGCCGCGTTCGCATTCAAGCGGACCGAGCAGCACGCACGGCGCGGCGGCCGCCTGGCGCAATACTGATGGACGAGCTGCGCCTCGAGGTGCGGGCGGCCGTGGCCATCGCGCGCAAGGAGCTCCAGATCTTCGGGAGGTATCGGCTCAACGCGGTGAACCAGGTGATTCAGCCGCTGTACCAGACGCTGATTCCGGGAATCCTGCTGGGCGCAACCTTCGCCATCGGCGGCGAGGCGGTGGGCCTGGCCGAGACGGCGGGCACGACTGACATCGTCGGCTACCTGTTCCTCGGCATGCTGGCGCTGAACCTGGCCTCCGCCGGCTTCTGGGGCGTCGCCTTCGCCATCAAGCGCGAGCTCGACGCCGGCACGCTGGAACCGGCCTGGCTGACGCCGACCCGGCGCGAGACGTTCGTCATCGGCATGACGATCGCGGGTTTGATCCTGGCGGTGGCGGCCACGATCATCCTGGTCCTCATCGGCATCTGGCTCTTCGGGGCTTCGCTGGTCCCGCGCCTGACCATCGCCATCCCGGTGCTCGCGATCACCTCGGTGGGCGTCCTCGGCATCGGCTACCTGATCGGTGCGGTCGTTCTCCGTATGCGCGACGCGAACTTCTTCGTCGACGCGGCCGACTTCCTGTTCGTGCTCCTGTCCGGCGCCGCCTTCCCGATCGTCGTGCTGCCCGAGCTCGTGCGATGGGTCGCCTACCTGCTCCCGACCACGCATGCGCTCGACCTCATGCGCGTCGCCGCACTCGACACCCGACCGATCCTGCCCATCCCACTCGAGTGGGCCATGCTCGTGATGACCAGCCTCGGTTTGCTTCTCGTCGGGCGCCGCGCCTGGCTGGCAACCGAGCACCGTCTTCGGGTGCAGGGAACCCTCGGCCAGCACTGATCGCGAAAAGCGACACTCAAGCGGAACTTCAGGTGACGCCGGTGAGCGTGGCCTCCGGGCACTCATCCAGATCGGTCATGCGGACGAGTCGTGGGATTCTCCGCAAGAAGCGCCGCCGCTGATCGCACCCGATCCGTAGACTCAAAGCGTGAATCAGCAGCACGAACCCTGGTGGCGAGGCGCCGTCATCTACCAGGTCTATCCACGCAGCTTCGCCGATGACAACGGCGACGGGATCGGCGACCTTGCCGGCATTCTTGGCCGGCTGGATCACCTGCGTGGGACCGATGCCTCCCTGGGCGTGGACGCCATCTGGCTCTCCCCCATCTACCCGAGCCCACAGCATGACTTCGGGTACGACATCAGCGACTACACCGATATCGCGCCCGAGTACGGCACGCTCGCGGATCTCGACGCCCTCATCGAGGCATGCCATGCGCGGGGCCTGCGCTTCCTCATGGACCTGGTGCCGTGTCATACCTCGGTCGAGCATCCCTGGTTCCGCGCCTCGCGCTCCTCGCGCGACGATCCGAAGCGCGATTGGTACATCTGGGCCGATGCCTCACCGGGTGGAGGCCCGCCATCGAACTGGGAGGCCATGTTCGG